>NZ_JBHZDA010000020.1:30092-34008 GCF_042755665.1 Streptomyces sp. NPDC059142 | reverse complement strand
GCGCGCGGCGGCGCGGGCGCGCGCCCCCCCGCCGCCCCCGCCCCCCCCCCCGCGCCCCCGCCCCCCCCGGCCGCCCCCCCCCCCCCCCCCGGAGTGGGGCGGTGGGGCGGGTGGAACGGTAAGGCGGGTCAGAGACCGTCGGTGTAGAGGAGCCGGTTGGGCGAGCCCGCGCCGATCGATGTCACCAGGTCCTTGTCGGACTCCTCGACGAGCCAGGTCGAGACGGCCGAGGGGGAGGCCGTCGGGTACTTCTCCTTGAGCAGCGCGGCGACCCCGGCGACATGCGGGCTCGCCATCGAGGTGCCGCTGAGCGACTTGTATCCGCCGCCGAGCCTCGCGGAGACGATGTCGACCCCGGGCCCGTACAGCTTGAGACAGGGGCCCCAGTTGCTGAAGGTGGCCTGCCGGTCCTCCCGGTCGGTGGCGCCGACCGTGATCACCTTGGACGCACTGGCGGGCGAGACGTTGCAGGCGTTCTGGTTCTCGTTGCCCGCCGCGACGACCGGCGGGACCCCGCTGTCGGCGACGGAGTTGACCGCCGCGTTGACGGCCGTGGACCGGGATCCGCCGATGGACGCGTTCATGACGGCCGGCTGCTCGGCGTTCTTGGCCACCCAGTCGAAACCGGCGATGACCCCGGCCCAGGTACCGCTGCCGTCGCAGCCGAGCACCCGGACGGAGACCAGCGAGGCCTCCCGCGCCACACCGTAGTCCGAGCCGCCGACGGTGCCCGCCACATGGGTGCCGTGGGAGTTGCAGTCCTGCCCGTTCCGCCCGTCGCCGACCGAGTCGAACCCGACGCTCGCCCGGCCGCCGAACTCGCTGTGCGCGGTCTCGATCCCCGAGTCGACGATGTACGCGGTGACCCCCTTGCCGGTGCCCTTCACGTCGTACTGCCCGTCGAGCGGCAGATTCCGCTGGTCGATCCGGTCCAGCCCCCAGCTCAGCGCGGGCACCCGCGCCTGACGGCCCGCCAGGGCCCCGGCCCGCGTCGTCGCGGAACCGCCGGACGAGGCCGTGACGACCGCGTTCTCCTCGACGGCCGCGACGGCCGGGAAGCGGCGGACCAGATCCAGCTCGGACGCGCTGAGCCTGGCGGCGAATCCGGGGAAGACCGTCTCGTACGTGTGCAGGGGGCTGACCCGGAGCTGCCGCACCACGGAGGACGGCGAGAACGTGGGCTTGAGGGAGACGATGTACTGCCCCGGGACCGCCTGGGCGGAACGTTCCACCGGAATGAGTCCCCGGTCGGGGTCGGCCGCCATGGCCTCGGTACCGGTACCGGCGAGCAGGGGAACGAGCAGCAGAAGGGCGGCCGACGCCCAGCGTGCGCGCAAGCGCATAGGTGTACTCCTTGCAGGTGACTGACCGCGGGACGCGCCCCGGACAGGACACGTCCGGCAATGTCCGAACACCTCTCTTTCGTCCCCGCCCCCGGGGCGGCTTGAGCGCTCGCCCGTACTGATGGCCGGATGGAGTAACGCGCCGGAAGGGCGTACGGAACACGCGGCCCGCCGGGGCGGCCCCGCCCCGCATCCGGCCCCGCGTCGGATCTTCCGGGACGCCTGACCCGCCGCCGGACCGCCGGGCCACCGTGCCCGGGACGCCCGGACCCGCCGCCGGGCCCCTGTCCCCGGACACGCCGGAGGGCGGCGGGCCAGGGGCCCACCGCCCTCCGGGCAGTGCTGGAGATGCCTACCGCCGCTCGGTGATCGTCACTTGACGATCGTGATGCGGTCCGCCGCCGGAGGCGCCAGCGGCGCCTGCGTCGTGGAGTTCGCCGCCAGGTACGCGTTGAACATGTCCAGGTCCGACGCGCCGACCAGCTTGTTCTTGCCCTGGCCCAGGACCGCGAAGCCGTCGCCGCCGCCCGCGAGGAACTCGTTCATCGCGACGCGGTACGTCTTCGCCGGGTCGATCGCCGCACCGTCGAGCTTCACCGTGTCCGTGACGACCCGGGCCGCGCCCGACTTCGTCATGTCCAGGGTGTACGTGAGGCCCTTCGAGACCTGAAGGATCTTCGGCGACGCCTCGTTCGAGCCGCTGACCTGCTGCTGGAGCGCGGTGATGACCTGCGCGCCGGTCAGGTCGACCGCGTTCATCATGTTGGTGAACGGCTGCACGGTGAACGCCTCGCCGTAGGTGACGACCCCGTCGCCCTCACTGCCCGACGCCTTGTACACCAGGTCGGAGCGGATCCCGCCCGGGTTCATGAAGGCGATCTGCGCACCGCCCTTGTCCGCCGGGGCCATGCCCGCGAGCTGCGCGTCCGCGATCACGTCGCCGAGCGGGGACTCGGGCGTCGTGGCGCCGCGCCCGTTGATGTCCGCCGAGATGTAGCCCTGCGGCGCGCCCGCGATCGGCGCGGCCAGCTTGTTCCAGCGCGTGATCAGGTCGGTCATGTCCTTGGCCTTGGCCTGGTCACGGCTGACGATGTGGTTGGCCGACTTCACGCCCGCCCGCACGATGTCCTTCGTACGGAGGTCGTAGGTGAGCGTCGTGTCCGTGTAGAGCTTGCCGAACGACGAGGCGGACGTGACCAGGCGCGGGTTGCCCGACGGGTCCGGGATCGTGCACGCGTACGCCTGGTGCGTGTGGCCCGTCACCAGCGCGTCGACCTTCGGCGAGATGCCCTTGGCGATGTCGACGATCGGCCCGGAGATGCCGTCACCGGCGCCGGGGCTGTCGCAGTCGTAGTTGTACGAGGTCGAGGCCGGCGCGCCGCCCTCGTGGATCAGCGCGACGATCGACTTGACGCCCTGCTTGTCCAGTTCCTTGGCGTACTTGTTGACCGTCTCGATCTCGTCGTGGAACTTGAGGCCCTTGACGCCCTCGGCGGTCACGATGTTCGGCGTGCCCTCCAGGGTCACCCCGATGAAGCCGATCTTGACGCCGTTCTTCTTCCACACCGTGTACGGCTTGAGGACCGGCTTGCCGGTCTTCTCCGACGTCACATTGGCGGCGAGGTACGGGAAGTCGGCACCCTTGAACTTCTTGCCCTTCTCGTAACAGCCCTCGGTCGGGTGGCATCCGCCGTTCTGGAGACGGCCCAGCTCGGTGGCGCCCTCGTCGAACTCGTGGTTGCCGACGGCCGTCACATCGAGGTCGATCTTGTTGAGCGCCTCGATGGTCGGCTCGTCGTGGAAGAGACCGGAGAGCAGCGGGCTCGCGCCGACCATGTCACCGCCCGCGGCGGTGATGGAGTACGGGTTGCCCTTGCGGGCGTTGCGCAGCGAGGTCGCCAGGTACTCGACGCCACCGGCGGGGATCGCCTTGGCCGTGCCGTCGGCCTGCTGCTCGGTGACGGTCCCGGCGGAACCGGCCGGCGGCTCCAGGTTGCCGTGGAGGTCGTTGAAGGACAGGAGTTGTACGTCGACCGTCGAGGGCTTCGGCTTCGGCTTGGAGTGGCCGAATCCGGGCCCGCCACCGTGGGCGGGGGTCTGTGCGGTGGCCGGCATCGCGGCGACGAGGGCGCCTGCGGTGGCCAGACCGGCGGCAGCGGCGAGCACCCGCCGTGCCGCGCGGTTCTTCTGCGGTGTCGCTGACATCGATCCCCTTATGAACTCAAAAGTCTGGAGGTTGCGAGCGGCAGCCTAGAGTCAACGCGCGTAGCTCGGACAGGGGCGGCGGGTTACGAGTGGGTTGCCTTTGCGCGTACGTCTCCGGTCGGCCGTGCGCGCACCCCGCGGCCGTACCGCGCGCACCACTCCGCCCCGTACCCCTCCCGTACCTCTCCCGGGCCGCGCCGCCGCCGTACCCTCGACGCATGACAGACGCAGTAGCCCGCGAGTCCGGCCGGCAGATCCAGACCCTCGACGCGCTCACCCCCGAGCAGGCCGAGGACGTCCTCGGCCTGCTCGCCGAAGCAGCCGCCACGGACGGGGGGCCGGCCGTCTCGGAGGCGGGGGGGCGCCAG
>NZ_JBHZDA010000020.1:0-30082 GCF_042755665.1 Streptomyces sp. NPDC059142 | reverse complement strand
TGACTCCGCCATAACCCCCCCCTTCCCGCCGTCACAGCCAGACCTACCCCCCGCACCCCCCCGAGACGCCCCCTCACTCCACCGCCCTGAACGCCGAAGCAGCCGCCACGGACGGGGTGCAGGCCGTCTCGGAGCAGGGGCGGCTCCAGTTGCGCGGCGGACACCGCGAGGGCGTACGGCACTTCCTGGTCACCGCGGACCCGGAGAGCGGCGACGCCGCAGGCGCCGAGGGGGACGGCGGGACGCGGGAGCTGGTCGGATACGGGCAGTTGGAGGACACCGACCCCATCGAGGCGCCCGCCGTCGAACTGGTGGTACGCCCCGGGCGGCGCGGCCGGGGCCACGGCCGGGCGCTGGGCAACGCGCTGCTGGGCGCCTCGGGGAAGCGGCTGCGGGCGTGGGCGCACGGCGGGAAGCCGGCCGCCCGCCATCTCGCGCAGGTGCTCGGGCTGACCCTCTTCCGCGAACTGCGCCAGCTCCGGCGCCCGTTGGCCCCGCTGGACATCGCCGAGCCGGTGCTGCCGCCCGGGGTCACCGTCCGCACCTTCGTCCCCGGGCAGGACGACACGGCCTGGCTCGCGGTCAACGCCGCCGCGTTCGCCCACCACCCGGAGCAGGGCGCGCTGACCCAGCGGGACCTGGACGACCGGATCGCGGAGTCCTGGTTCGACCCGAAGGGGTTCTTCCTGGCCGTGCGGGACGGGGAGCTGATCGGGTTCCACTGGACGAAGGTGCACGCCGAGGAGCAGCTCGGTGAGGTGTACGTCGTCGGCATCGGCCCGGACGCGCAGGGCGGCGGCCTCGGCAAGGCGCTCACCGCGATCGGGCTGCGCCACCTCGCGGCGCAGGCGCTGCCGACGGCGATGCTGTACGTGGACGCGGACAACACGGCGGCGGTGACGGTGTACGAACGGCTCGGCTTCGTCACGCACGAGGTGGACCTGATGTACCGCACGGAGACCTGAGCACGCCGGGCCTCCCCGGGGCCACGGACCCGTGCACACGCCGGGCCTCCCCGGGCCACCCGAACGGCGTACCGCGCCCGCCGGCCCCGGGGGGACCCGCCCCGCTTCCCTGCATGTCATGTCCCCGTTACCGGCCATTCAGAAGCCCTTGCGACCCTCGGTGAATGCAGCCCGAGCCCGCTGTACCCCCCACCCCGAACGGCACCCCGAACCGCACCACGGACGGCACTCCCGACGCCAGGACCGCCGCGAACGGCAGGATCCGCCTCACCCCCGCTCTCTCCGACGCGCCTGTCGTACCCTCCGCGCGGAAGAATAGGGACATGAGCCACCAGCCCGCCGAGGTTCCGGTCCAGCACTCCCAGCCCCCTCAGCAGCCGTCCGTCGGCTTCATAGCCGCGCACCGGCCCCATACGGTCGCCGCGACCGGGTCCGCGGGCGATCTCGAACCCGATCTCGACTCCGACCTCGACGCGTACGAGGAGGACCGCGACCACGGCGGCGCCGAGCTGCCCCAGGGCCGGTTCCTGGACCGCGAGCGGAGCTGGCTCGCGTTCAACGAGCGGGTGCTGGAGCTGGCCGAGGACCCGGCGACGCCGCTGCTCGAACGGGCCAACTTCCTCGCGATCTTCGCGTCCAACCTGGACGAGTTCTTCATGGTCAGGGTCGCGGGTCTGAAGCGGCGCATCGCGACCGGCGTCGCCACCCGCTCCGCCTCCGGCCTCCAGCCGCGCGAGGTGCTGGACCTGATCTGGACCCGCTCGCGCGAGCTCATGGCCCGCCACGCCGCCTGCTACCAGCAGGACGTCGCCCCCGCGCTGGCCGACGAGGGCATCCACATCATCCGCTGGCCCGAGCTGACCGAGAAGGAGCAGGCGCGGCTCTTCACCCTCTTCCGCCAGCAGATCTTCCCGGTCCTCACCCCGCTCGCGGTGGACCCGGCGCACCCGTTCCCGTACATCTCGGGGCTCTCCCTCAACCTCGCGGTCGTCGTACGGAACCCGGTCAGCGGCCACCGCCACTTCGCGCGGGTGAAGGTGCCGCCGCTGCTGGCCCGGTTCCTGGAGGCGTCGCCGCAGCGCTACGTCCCCCTCGAAGATGTGATCGCCGCACATCTGGAGGAGCTGTTCCCCGGTATGGAGGTGCTGGCGCACCACATGTTCCGGGTCACGCGCAACGAGGACCTGGAGGTCGAGGAGGACGACGCCGAGAACCTCCTCAAGGCGCTGGAGAAGGAGCTGATGCGGCGCCGCTTCGGGCCGCCGGTGCGCCTGGAGGTCGAGGAGTCCATCGACCCGTACGTCCTCGACCTGCTGGTCCGCGAGCTGAAGGTGTCCGACGCGGAGGTCTATCCGCTGCCGGGGCCGCTGGACCTCACCGCGCTCTTCCGGATCTCGTCGCTGGACCGGCCGGAGCTGAAGTTCCCCAAGTTCATCGCGGGCACGCACCGCGATCTCGCCGAGGTGGAGTCCGCCTCCGCGCCCGACATATTCGCGGCGCTGCGCGAACGCGACGTCCTGCTGCACCACCCGTACGACTCGTTCTCCACCTCCGTCCAGGCATTCCTGGAGCAGGCGGCGGCCGACCCGGACGTGCTGGCCATCAAGCAGACGCTGTACCGGACGTCCGGCGACTCCCCGATCGTGGACGCGCTGATAGACGCGGCGGAGTCCGGCAAGCAGGTTCTCGTCCTCGTCGAGATCAAGGCGCGCTTCGACGAGCAGGCCAACATCAAGTGGGCCAGGAAGCTGGAGGAGTCCGGCTGCCACGTGGTGTACGGGCTGGTCGGGCTGAAGACGCACTGCAAGCTCTCGCTGGTGGTACGGCAGGAGGGCGAGACCCTGCGCCGCTACAGCCACGTCGGCACCGGCAACTACCACCCGAAGACGGCCAGGCTCTACGAGGACCTGGGGCTGCTCACCGCGGACCCGCAGGTCGGCGCGGACCTCTCCGACCTCTTCAACCGGCTCTCCGGCTACTCGCGCCGGGAGACCTACCGGCGGCTGCTGGTCGCCCCGAAGTCCCTGCGGGACGGCCTCATCTCCCGGATCAACAAGGAGGTGGCGCACCACCGCGCCGGGCGGCCCGCGTACGTCCGTATCAAGGTCAACTCGATGGTGGACGAGGCGACCATCGACGCCTGTTACCGGGCGGCGCAGGCGGGTGTCCCGGTGGACATCTGGGTGCGCGGGATCTGTGCCGTACGGCCCGGAGTGGCGGGCCTGTCGGAGAACATCCGGGTGCGGTCGGTCCTGGGGCGCTTCCTGGAGCACTCCCGGATCTTCGCGTTCGGCAACGGCGGCGAGCCGGAGGTCTGGCTCGGCAGCGCCGACATGATGCACCGCAACCTCGACCGCCGTATCGAGGCGCTGGTCCGGATCACCGACCCGGCCCACCGCGCGGCGATCACCCGGCTCCTGGAGACCGGGATGTCCGACAACACGTCCTCCTGGCACCTGGGCGCGGACGGCAACTGGACCCGGCACTCCACGGACGCGGAGGGCCAGCCGCTGCGGCACGTACAGGAAATGCTCATAGACGCCCGGAGGCGCCGGCGTGCAGCACCATGAAGTGGACACCGACCGGGGCACGACATCCGGGACGGTGCCGTCCGCACCACCGGAACAGGCCGGGTCAGGGGCCTCGGGCGGTCCCGCCGACGCCGCCGGGAGCGCCGACTCCGCGGTTCCGGCCGCCGGGCGGCTGACGGCGGGCGAGATCCTGTCCGGGTATCTGCACGCCCGCGCGGGCGACTTCCTGCGCGGACTGCGGCTGTACGGCGAGAGCGGCGCGGACACCGCCGCCGCCGACGAGGCGGCCAGGACGCTGCGCGGCGCGGCGCGCCGGATCAGCGGCGCGCTGCACACCTACCGGCCGCTGCTCGACCCCGCCTCGGCCGACCAGCTCCGTGCGGAGCTGGGCTGGCTCTCCGGCACCCTCGCCCAGGAGCACGCCTGCACCAGCCGGCTGCACCGGCTGCTGGGGGCGCTGGCCCGGCTCTCGGGCGCGGTCGTGCCGCAGCCGGGACCCGCACCGGCGGGTACGGGGACGGCGGGCGCGGGGCGGACCGGCACCCTGGCCGTGGGCACGCTGACGGTCGGGGCGTCCCGGGCGGGCGCGCTGCTGGAGCGCCAGCTCACCCTGGCCAGGACCCGCGCGCACTCGTCGGCGCTCCAGGCGCTGGGCTCGTCCCGCTTCCACGCGGTGGCGGACGCGGTGGCCGTACTCGCCTCCGAGGTGCCGCTGGTACCGCTGGCGGGCGCGCCCGCCGTCGAGGTGCTGGCGGGCCCCGGCGAGGCGACCGAGGCGCGGCTCCTGGACGCCGTGGCCGCGCTGCCGCTGGCCCGCGCGGCCCATCCGTACAACGCGGAGGCCCTGGTCCACGGCCTGGCCACCACGTCCGACGGGGAGACCCAGGACGCGCCCTGGCACCAGGTACGGCGGCTGCTGCGGCTGCACCGCTACACCCAGGAGGTGTGGTGCGCGGGCGGCGCCCCCGATCCGGCGCTGCTCGCGGCGGGCCAGGCCCTGGACCGGCACCGCGACGCGGCCGAGGCGGCAGCGGCGGCGGCGAACGCGGCCCGCACCCCCCGGATCGCCCCGACGACGGCGTACGCGCTGGGCGTGCTCCACGCCGACCAGCGCCACGAGGTCGAGGCGGCGCGCTTCGCGTTCCAGCAGCTCTGGCAGAAGGCGGCGGTGACACGATGACCGAGGGGACCCGGGGAACGGTCCTGGCGGCGGGGTGCGTGCTGTGGCGCCGGGCCCCCTCCAAGGACGACGGCGTGGAGATCTGCCTCGTGCACCGGCCCAAGTACGACGACTGGTCGCACCCCAAGGGCAAGCTCAAGCGCGGCGAGAGCGCCCTGGCCGGGGCGGTCCGCGAGGTCCTGGAGGAGACCGGCCACCACTGCGCGCCGGGCGCCCGCCTGGAGACCGTCCACTACCTGGCCCAGGGGCGCCCCAAGGAGGTCAGCTACTGGGCGGCCGAGGCGACGGTCGGCGTCTTCGTCCCCAACAGCGAGGTGGACCGTGTGCTCTGGCTGACCCCGGAGGCCGCCCGCACCCGGCTGACCCAGCCGCGCGACCGCGCCCTGGTGGACGGGCTGCTCGCCGCCCTGCACGCGACCTGACGCGCCCGGCCCGCCCCGCGCGGCGGGCGCTCCGCTACGGCCGCCGTACCTCGAACTGGAAGCAGCCGTACTCCACGGCCCGTACATGCACCAGCGCCACCTCCGGCTCCGCGAACGCGTCGGCGAGAGCCCGGTCGAAACCGGCCGTGGCGTCCTCGGGGATCTCGAAGAGCCGCCCGCCGGCGATGCGCCCCCGGGCGTCGTACCGGCGGAGGGTACGGAGCGCCCCCGCCCGCGCGAACGGGTACCCGGCGACGTCCTCCGGCCCCGGGCACGCCCCGGCGTGGATGAAGACCGGCCCCGCCTCGTCGTACGCCCCCGGCTCGGCGCCGTGCGCCGCCGCCCAGCGCCGCAGGGGCGCGTACGAGACGAGCGCGATCCGCTCGCCGGCGACGGCGCCGCGCAGACAGCAGCGCAGCGGACTGCCCACGCACCGCAGGGGCACGCCGTCCTCCCGCACGGTGAACGGCCGCAGCGCCCGCCCCGAGTCGTCCGTGGCGCGCAGCTCCGCGAGGACGCCGGAGGGGATGGGCAGCGGGGTGTGGGCGGCGGTGGCGCCGACGGCGCCGGTGGCCGGGGTGGACAGGGCCGTGGACTCCGGTGTGTATGCGCTCATACGGCCAGTCTTCGCGGCCTTTCCCGAGCGCGCCGGCGGCATTCGGACGCCGAGTACGGAGCCGGGCACGCGCCCCCCACAGCTCGGCCGGAATTCGAACCCCAGGGTGTCCGACGAGGTTCACCTTCCGTTCACCCCCTTCCGTCGGCGGCTTCACCTGATCTGCCTAATTTCGGCCTTACACGGTGACGGTTCAAGCGCCGCACCGGCCACCTCGTCGCACGCCGCCGTACAACGGTCAGACCGGCGGCTCCTGGAAGGAACACCCGAAAAGTGAAGCTTCAGCGCAAGAACGGGCTGCGCGCCACCGCGCTCGGTGCCCTCGCCGTCTCCGGCGCCCTGGTTCTCACGGCGTGCGGTTCGGACAACAACAGCGAGGGAAGCACCAGCAGCAGCGGCACGAAGTCCAGCGCCGCCTCCAGCGCCGTGTGCAAGGACGCCAAGGGCCAGCTGCTCGCGTCCGGCTCCAGCGCGCAGAAGAACGCCATGGACCTCTGGGTGAAGAACTACATGGCGACCTGCTCCGGTGTGGAGGTCAACTACAAGTCCTCCTCCTCCGGCGAGGGCATCGTCGCGTTCAACCAGGGCACGGTCGGCTTCGCCGGTTCCGACTCGGCGCTCAAGCCCGAAGAGGTCGCGGACTCCAAGAAGACGTGCACCGGCGGCGGCCAGGGCATCAACCTGCCGATGGTCGGCGGACCGATCGCGATCGGTTACCACCTGGAGGGTGTGGACGGCCTCGTCCTCGACGCGCCCACCCTCGCCAAGATCTTCGACAGCAAGATAAAGACCTGGAACGACCCGGCGATCAAGGCCCTCAACCCGTCGGCCAAGCTCCCGAACAAGCCGATCCAGGCGTTCCACCGCTCCGAGGACTCCGGCACCACGCAGAACCTCGGCAAGTACCTGGGTGCCACGGCCTCCTCCGACTGGAAGTACGAGGCCGAGAAGAAGTGGCCCGCCCCCGGTGGCCAGGCCGCTTCCGGCTCCGCCGGTGTCGCCACGCAGGTCAAGCAGGTGGACGGCTCGATCGGTTACTTCGAGCTCTCCTACGCCACCTCGCAGAAGCTCTCCACGGTCAAGATCGACACGGGCGCCAGCGCCCCCGTCGAGGCGACCTCGGAGAACGCCTCCAAGGCCATCGCCGCCGCCAAGGTCAAGGGCACCGGCAAGGACCTGGCGCTCGACCTCGACTACGCCACCAAGGCCGACGGCGCCTACCCGATCGTCCTGGTGACGTACGAGATCGCCTGCGACAAGGGCAACAAGCCCGCCACGCTCGCCACGATGAAGTCCTTCCTGAACTACACCGCCAGCGAGGACGGCCAGAAGCTGCTCTCCGAGGCGGGCTACGCCCCGATCCCGGCCGAGATCAACGCGAAGGTCCGCGAGACCGTCGCCTCGCTCTCCTAGTGGGACCGGCCTTCCCGCATCCCGTGCGGGAAGGCCACGTACCTCAGCTCCACGGTGACGGCAGCCGGCCCGGCGCACCCCTCCGGGCCGGTGGCCGTCGCCCACCCCATCCGGTGCACCGCCGCCAGGGGAGCCGGCGCTCCCCCACACAGACCGGAAAGACATGGCTTCCACCACACCGATAGACGTTCCGCCGGCCCCGCCGGCCGACCCCCCGTCCCGCCCCACCACGGGCCGCGCGGGCGACAAGATCTTCTCGGGCCTCTCCAGGGGCTCGGGCATTCTGCTGCTCGTCCTCATGGCGTCGATCGCGGTGTTCCTCAGCTACCGCTCGGTCATCGCCATCTCGAAGGACGAGGGCAACTTCCTCACCACCTTCGACTGGAACCCCTCCGCGAGCCCGCCGGTCTTCGGTATCGCGGTCCTGCTCTTCGGCACGATCGTCAGCTCGATCATCGCGATGGTCATCGCGGTTCCGATCGCTGTCGGCATCGCCCTGTTCATCTCGCACTACGCGCCGCGCAAGGTGGCCTCTCCCCTCGCGTACGTGGTGGACCTGCTGGCCGCCGTGCCGAGCATCATCTACGGCATCTGGGGTGCCGTGGTGCTCGTGCCGTACCTCGGCGGTCTCAACAGCTGGCTCGACGAGTACTTCGCGTGGACGTACATCTTCGACCAGACGCAGCCCGGCGTCGCCAGGAACATGCTCACCGTCGGCATCCTGCTGGCGATCATGATCCTGCCGATCGTGACCAGCGTCAGCCGTGAGGTCTTCCTCCAGGTCCCGCGGATGAACGAGGAGGCCGCGCTCGCGCTCGGCGCCACCCGCTGGGAGGTCATCCGGCTCTCGGTGCTGCCCTTCGGTCGCTCCGGTGTCATCTCCGCCTCCATGCTGGGTCTCGGCCGCGCGCTCGGCGAGACGATGGCCGTCGCCACGGTCCTCTCCCCGAACTACCTGATCTCGCTCCATCTGCTCGACCCGGGCGGCGGCACGTTCGCCCAGAACATCGCGGCGAAGTTCGACGAGGCCGACGAGCTGGGGCGCGACGCCCTGATCGCCTCCGGTCTGGTCCTCTTCGTCCTCACCCTGCTGGTGAACGGTGCGGCCCGGCTGATCATCGCGCGCCGCAAGGAGTACTCGGGGGCCAACGCATGAGCCACGCGACCATCCAGGACACGCCGACGCCCCTGCCGCCGTCCGGCGGCCGGCGCGGCAGCCTCAGCCAGCGCAGCCTGCCGAGCTGGGCCCCGGCCGGCTTCGCCGCGACCGGCGTGCTCATCGGCGCCGGTATCGGCGCGGGCGCGGGGCTCAGCAGCAAGGTCCAGTGGGGCCTGATCGCCGTCGTCGCCTTCCTCGCCATCTCGTACACCGTCACGACGGCCGTCGAGAACCAGCGCCAGGCCAAGGACCGGCTCGCCACCAGCGTCGTCTGGGTCTGCTTCGTCCTCGCGGTCATCCCGCTGTTCTCGCTGCTGTGGACCACGATCACGCGCGGCGTGAAGGTACTCGACCTCGACTTCCTGACGCACTCGATGGCCGGGGTCCTGGGCTCCGAGGCGAACGGCGGCGTCTACCACGCGCTGATCGGCACGCTGGAGCAGGTCGGCATCGCCACGGTGATCGCCACGCCGCTCGGTCTGCTGACCGCCGTCTACCTGGTGGAGTACGGCAAGGGCTCGCTCGCCAAGGCGGTGACGTTCTTCGTGGACGTCATGACGGGCATCCCGTCGATCGTCGCCGGTCTGTTCATCCTCTCGCTGATGCTGATGACCAAGACCGAGCCGTCCGGCCTGATGGGCTCGTTCGCGCTGACCATCCTGATGCTCCCCGTCGTGGTCCGCTCCACCGAGGAGATGCTCAAGCTCGTACCCAACGAGCTGCGCGAGGCCGCGCTCGCCCTCGGCGTACCGAAGTGGCGGGTGATCCTCAAGGTGGTCCTGCCGACCGCGATCGGCGGCATCACCACCGGTGTGATGCTCGCGATCGCGCGTATCGCGGGTGAGACCGCGCCGATCATCCTTCTCGTCTTCGGCAGCCAGCTCATCAACAACAACCCCTTCGAGGGTGCCCAGTCGTCGCTGCCCTTCTACATCTACGAGCAGTACAAGCTCGGTGAAGTGGCGTCGTACGACCGTGCGTGGGCGGCAGCGCTGGTGCTGATCGCGTTCGTGATGATCCTGAACCTGGTGGCGCGCGGTATCGCCCGCTGGAAGGCCCCGAAGACCGGCCGCTGAGGCCCGAGACCCGGCTCCGCCGCGCGGAGCCACGAAAGAAGCAGTGGTTGTAATGGCCAAGCGCATCGACGTCAGCGGACTGACCGCCTTCTACGGCTCCCACCGGGCCATCGACGACATCTCGATGACCGTCGAGCCCCGCTCCGTGACGGCCTTCATCGGCCCGTCCGGCTGCGGCAAGTCCACCTTTCTGCGCACCCTGAACCGGATGCACGAGGTCACCCCGGGTGGCCGCGTCGAGGGCAAGGTGCTCCTGGACGACGAGAACCTGTACGGGTCCAACGTCGACCCGGTCGCGGTACGCCGTACCGTCGGCATGGTCTTCCAGCGCCCGAACCCCTTCCCGACCATGTCGATCTTCGACAATGTGGCGGCCGGGCTCCGGCTGAACGGCACCGTCCGCAAGAACGAGCTGGCGGACGTCGTCGAGAAGTCCCTCAAGGGCGCCAACCTCTGGAACGAGGTCAAGGACCGCCTCAACAAGCCCGGCTCCGGCCTCTCCGGCGGCCAGCAGCAGCGTCTGTGCATCGCCCGCGCGATCGCGGTCGAGCCGGAGGTGCTGCTGATGGACGAGCCGTGCTCGGCGCTGGACCCGATCTCGACGCTGGCGATCGAGGACCTGATCGGTGAGCTGAAGGAGCGCTTCACGATCGTCATCGTGACGCACAACATGCAGCAGGCGGCGCGGGTCTCGGACCGTACGGCCTTCTTCAACCTGGCGGCCGTCGGCCAGCCCGGCAAGCTCATCGAGATAGACGAGACCGAGCGGATCTTCGCCAACCCGTCCGTGCAGGCGACGGAGGACTACATCTCCGGCCGCTTCGGATAACCCCGGACGGACCTGGCGACACAGACGTCCTGCGGTGCTGCATGGCGGTGCCACCGCAAGACGAAGGGCCCGCCCCCTCTCCCAGGGGGGCGGGCCCCATCACGTGGTACGGACCGGCGCCGGCCGAAGACGTCGGCCGAAGGCACCGGTCGAAGGGTGCGGTCGAAGGCACCGGTCGAAGGGTGCGGTCGAAGGCACCGGTCGAAGGGTCCGGTCGAAGGGCAGCAGCCGAAGACCTCAGCCGAAGGCGAGGTTGACCAGCCAGAAGCTGACGGCCGCCACCAGCGCCGCCGCGGGCATCGTGATGAACCAGCCCAGAATGATGTTCTTGGCGACCCCCCAGCGGACCGCGTTCACCCGCTTCGTCGCCCCCACACCCATGATCGCCGAGGTGATGACATGGGTCGTCGAGATCGGCGCGTGGAACAGGAACGCCGAGCCGAACATGATCGACGCCCCCGTCGTCTCCGCCGCGAAGCCCTGCGGCGGGTCCAGCTCGATGATCTTCCGACCGAGCGTCCGCATGATGCGCCAGCCGCCCGCGTACGTACCGAGGGAGAGCATCAGCGCGCAGACGATCTTCACCCAGACCGGGATCTCGTCGCCGGAGCCCTCGACATCGGCGATGACCAGGGCCATCACCACGATGCCCATCGTCTTCTGCGCGTCCTGGAGGCCGTGGCCGAGCGCCATTCCCGCCGCCGAGACGGTCTGGGCTATCCGGAAGCCGCGCTTGGCCTTGTGCGGGTTGGTCCTGCGGAACATCCACATGATCGCGACCATCACCAGATAGCCCACGACCAGACCGATGACCGGCGAGACGAACATCGGGATGACGATCTTCTCCAGGACCCCGCCCCAGATCACCTCCGTACCGCCGGCGAGCGCCGCGCCCACCATGCCGCCGAACAGCGCGTGCGAGGAGGAGGACGGCAGACCGAAGTACCAGGTGACCAGGTTCCAGACGACCGCGCCGACCAGCGCGGAGAAGAGGATGCCCATCCCGCGCGAGCCGTGCGGGGTGGCGATCAGCCCCTCGCTGACGGTCTTGGCGACGCCCTGCCCCAGGAACGCGCCGGCGAGGTTCATGACGGCGGCCATCGCGAGCGCGGCACGCGGGGTCAGGGCCCGGGTGGAGACCGAGGTCGCGATCGCGTTCGCGGAGTCGTGGAAGCCGTTGGTGTACGTGAAGCCGAGCGCGACACCGATGGTCACGATCAGCGCAAAGGTGTCCACGTGGTTCAGGACTCCTTGACGGCGATGGTCTCCACCGTGTTCGCGACGTGCTCGAACGCGTCGGCGGCCTCTTCGAGCACGTCGACGATCTGCTTGAGCTTGAGTACTTCCATCGCGTCGTACTTGCCGTTGAAGAGGTGGGCGAGCAGCTTGCGGTGGATCTGGTCGGCCTGGTTCTCCAGCCGGTTGACCTCGATCCAGTACTCGGTGAGGTTGTTCATCGTCCGCAGGTGCGGCATGGCCTCGGCGGTCAGCTCGGCGGCGCGCGCGAGGACCTCGATCTGCTGCTCGACGCCCTTGGGAAGCTCTTCGACGTTGTAGAGGACGACCAGGTCGACGGCCTCCTCCATGTAATCCATGATGTCGTCGAGCTGGGACGCCAGGTTGTAGATGTCCTCGCGGTCGAACGGCGTGATGAAGGAGGAGTTGAGCTGATGGAAGATCGCGTGGGTGGCGTCGTCGCCCGCGTGCTCCGCTGCCCTCATCCGCTCCGCGATCTCGGCCCGGGCGGAGGAATCCGCACCGAGGAGTTCCATCAGGAGCTTGGAGCCCGTGACGATGTTGTCCGCGGACGCGGCAAACATGTCGTAGAAGCTCGTCTCCCTGGGGGTCAGACGAAATCGCACGTGGGGTCCTCGGGTTACATGGATTCGGTCAGAGGTGATGCTAGGCGCATCATCCGGCCACAGCTAACCGGCACCCCAGTGTCACTCATGGGTCAAGGAGATGAGCACAGGGCCCTGCCCCAAGGCTCACAGACGGGTACCATATACCCACGTGGGGTATATCCCCCTTTTCGGGCGGCGCGTACGGAGCGCACAGAACACCAGCAGGAGGACGCGATGACGACCACAGAGGCGGCCGGCGCGGCGACGGGCGGCGCGCCCTCCGTGACGAACGCGACGTCCGCGACGTCCGCGACGTCCGCGGCGGGCACGGCGGGCGCCCCGGAGGCGACGCCGGTGACCGAAACCGATCACGACCGCGGGGTGCACGGCTACCACCACCAGAAGGCCGAGCACCTCAAACGACTGCGCCGGATCGAGGGCCAGATCCGCGGTCTCCAGCGCCTGGTCGACGAGGACGTCTACTGCATCGACATACTCACCCAGGTCTCCGCTTCCACGAAGGCGCTCCAGTCCTTCGCCCTCCAGCTCCTGGAGGAGCACCTGCGGCACTGCGTGGCCGACGCCGCGGTCAAGGGCGGCGACGAGATCGACGCGAAGGTGGAGGAGGCGACGAAGGCGATCGCCCGGCTGCTCCGCACCTGACCGGCCCCCGGCCCGACCGGGTACGCCCTGCTCAGGCCAGGTCAGGTCAGGTCGGCCCTGGGCAGTTCGGTCCTGGGCGGCGGGTCGGTCCTGGCCGGGTCGGTCCCGGCTTGGCGCGCCCCGGCCTGGCGCGCCCCGGTCGCCCACGCACTCACTCGGAACAGGGCTCCCGCCGGCGGGGCGACCGCGCCGGCTGCGGGTGACGCGGAGGCGCCGGACGCTCGGCCCGTACGTTCAGCACCTCGTCGATCCGGTCCGGGCTGAGCCGCTCCCCGTCCGTCGCGGACGCCGCGATCATCAGCTCGCCGCACCACTCGATCTCGGCGAGGGCCACATGGTCGTGAACGGTCGGCGTACGCACCAGAGCCACGTGCCCTCACCTCTTCCTGCCGGTCCGTCCGGTCCCGCCGGTCTCGGCTTCCTAGCGTAGGGAGGGTGATACACACCGCGCATGGCACGTCCGGACCATTTCCGCCTTGGTCCTCCTCGGTTACGGCTTGATCTGATCTTGCCGCCCCGGTACCGCTCAGGTCTTGATCTCTCCGCTGAAGATGTCGTCCTCCGGGGGCAGCGTGACCGTGACCCGCTCCCCGAACGCGTACAGCAGCGTCGTCGAGGCGACCTCGACCGGCTCCCCCTGGTTGAGATAGCTGAAGCGGTGCCGCACCTTGCGCAGCCGCCCCGCCTCGTCGAGGTACGCGTCGAAGGGCACCGCGTCCGCGCCGAACCCTTTCGCCGCGGCGGCCAGCGCCCCGCGCGCGTCCGCCGACGCCGCCCGCGCCGCCCGGCCCAGATCGGTGACCCCCCGGTAGTGCCAGACCCGCACCCCGGCCAGATCCTGCTCCCCCACAAAGGTCACATCCCGGGCGGCCCGCAGCAGCTCCGCGGAGGTGAGCGGATCCGTCACCCCGCCGGTGACCAGATTCCCGTCCTCCAGCACCGTCGAGTCGACCCTGACCCACTTGTCGGCGGGCACCCCGGCGCCGCGGTTCTTCATGTAGAGGACGCCCGGCGAGAGCAGTTCGGTGATCGGCCGGTGCTCGCTCGTGCCCGCCGGGTCCCGGGGCAGGACGACCTGGAGCCGCCCCATCCGGCGGCCGAAGTCGTACCCGCCCTCGCCCCTGATGGTCACCCGGGTCCCGCCGGCCGCCATCTCCATGGACGTGCGCGCCTTCGAGCTGCCCGCGACCCGCAGCGCGTCGGCAGCCTTCAGCACCGCCCCGGGATCGCTGCCCGGCCGGTCGTCGGCGGCCACACCACCGCTCGCGGAACAGCCGCCGCCCGCCGCCGCCACGACCCCCGCCACGGCCAGCGCGGCGAACGCCGCTCCTCTGTGTCCGTGCTGCCGCACCACCATCGCCTGCCAACCCCCAACGCGTGACCACCGATTGTCCGAAGCCCACCCGTTCCGGATAACGACGTGCCCCGTGACCCGTCACGCCGCACCGGGTCACGGGGCGCGGACTCACCGGTACGGTGGAGAGGTGAGCGAGCACGACGTCTCCGAACCCCCCACCGTCCTCTCCGCCCCGGCCCCCGCCGCGCCCGCGTCCCCCACCGCGGTGCGTACGGCGCATACGGCGTCGACCGTCGAACGCGGGTCGTTCTGTCTGGCCCGCTGCACCTGCGGCTGGTCGGGCCCGGCCCGAAGAGCCCGCGACCGTGCCCGTGCGGACGCCGCCGCCCACACCGGGGAGAGCGGGCGCACCGCGCGGAGCGGCCACCCCGGCGACGCCCCGCCCCCGGACGCCCCGCGCTGAGACTCCCGCCACCCGGTGGAACCCGCCGCACCCCGTGCCCCGTCCTGTACTCCGACGGATCGCCGAGGGGACGCGGTCACCGGGAGGGGCGTACATGGAACGGCGCACACTGCTCACCGCCGCGGTCGGCCTCGCGGCCACCACAACGGCCTGTTCGGGCAAGGGAAGCGGTACGGAGGGCGGCGCCGGCAACGGTACGGACGACGCCGGGGCCGGGTCGGGAAAGGCACCGGGCCACGCCGAGCCGTCCCCCTCCCGGACCGCCTCCACGCCCGCCCCCGCGACCGGCCCGAGCTGGACCGCGCTCGCACGGGGGCTCGACGGCACGCTCGTACGGCCCGGGGAGGCCGCGTACGACACGGCCCGGCAGCTCTACAACACCCGCTACGACACGCTGAGGCCCGCCGCCGTCGCCTATGTCTCCGGCGAGGACGACATCCGCGAGTGCCTCGCCTTCGCGCGCACGCACCGTACGCCCGTCTCGATCCGCGGCGGCGGCCACTCGTACGCGGGCTTCTCCAGCGGCGACGGCCGGCTCGTCATCGACGTGACCCGCCTCGACGCGCTCACGTCCACGGCCACCGGGACCACGGTCGGCGCGGGCGCCCGGCTCTCCGGCGTCTACCGCGCGCTCGCCGCCCGCGGCCGGACGATCCCCGCCGGATCCTGCCCCACGGTCGGCGTCGCCGGGCTCACCCTGGGCGGCGGCCACGGCGTCACCTCCCGCGCCTACGGCCTCACCTGCGACAGCCTCCTCTCCGCGACCCTCCTCACCGCCGACGGCAAGCGCCTGACCGCCGACGCCCGGCGGAACCCGGACCTCTTCTGGGCGCTGCGCGGCGCCGGGAACGGCAACTTCGGCGTCGTCACCGAGCTGCGTTTCCGTACCCACCCGGCGCCCGAGGTGGTCGTCGCGAACGCGAGCTGGCCGTGGTCGAAGGCGGACACCCTGCTCGCCGCCTGGCAGACCTGGGGGCCCGAGCAGCCCGACGAGATCTGGTCCGCCCTCCATCTCTCGGCGGGCCCGGGCGGCATCACGCCCACCATCTCCCTCTCCGTGCTCTCGCTCGGCACCGAGCAGGACCTCAAGAACGCGGTCGACCGGCTCGCCGACGGCCCCGGCGGCCCCGGCTCCGCGCGCTCGGTCTCCGTACGCCGCCGCGGCTACGAGGAGGCGATGCTCGGATACGCGGGCTGCGCCGGCTACACCGAGGAGCAGTGCAGCCTGCCCGGCACGCTCCCCGGCCGCGACCCCGGCGGCGCGCTCGGACGCGAGACGTACGCCGGGGCCTCCGACTTCTTCGACCGCTCGCTCTCCGCCGCGGGCCGGCGCGCCCTGACCGGCGCGGTCGAGGGGTTCACCCGGCTCCCGGCCGCCCAGGGAGGCGCCGGGACGATCGCGCTCACCGCGCTCGGCGGGGCGATCAACCGCGTCGATCCGGCGGCGACGGCCTTCGTCCACCGGCGCTCGCGGATGCTGGCCCAGTACATCGGCGCGTGGCGCCCGGGAGCCCCGGGCACGGAGCAGCGCGCCTGGCTGAAGAGCGCCCACGGGGCGATGCGGCGGTACGCGTCGGGCGCGGCCTACCAGAACTACGCCGACCCGGCGCTGACCGACTGGCGCGCGGCGTACTACGGCTCGGCGGCGCAGCGGCTGACCGGGCTGAAGAACCGGTACGACCCGGACGGGCTCTTCGACTTCCCGCAGGCGCTGTAGGCCCCGTACACGCCCCGTACCCCCGGACGCTCCTCCCGGCGTGTCCGGCGGGCCTCCCGGCGTGTCCGGCGGGCTCACGTGTCTAGGCCGTACGGCCCACCGGGGTGGCCGCACGGTACGCCCGGCGATGACCTGGTAGCAGACCCCGCACCGCCAGGCCACCGACCGCAAGGGCACACTCATGCACCGTCCCGGAAACCGTCCCGGAACCGGACTCCGGATAGCCGTCCCCGTCACCGCCGCCGCCCTGCTCCTCCTCGCGCCGGGCGCGGGCGCCGCGTCCGCCGTCGACCGGCCGACCGATCCGCGCGAACTGACCCTCATCGACACCGAGGCGGGCCCGGCGCTCGCCGACCGCGCGGGCAACCCGCTCTATCTGCGGACGGCGGACCGGGCGGCAGGACTGCGGTGCACGGGCGCGTGCGCCAGGACCTGGCCCGCGGCCACGGGCTTCCCGGCCACGGGGCGGGGCGTGACGGCCCCGGTCTCGCGGACCCTGCTGCGCGCGGCGAACAGCGGCCGGCCGCAGGTCGTCTACAACGGGTATCCGCTCTACTACTACAAGAGCGACCGGCCCCACCGCCCCCAGGGGCACCATGTGCCGGGCTTCAGCCTGGTCGCCCCGAACGGCACCCCGCTCACGCGGGGCGCGGCCACGGGAGCCGTGACGAGGGCGGGCGCGTCCCCGAGGCCGTCCACGTCCGGCACCATCTCGGCCACGTCGCGCGCCAGACCCCCGTCGTCCCCGGCGTCCGCGTCGGCCACCGCGTCGGCCACCGCGTCCGCCACCCGGAAGACCCCCGTCGTCCCCAGAACGCCCGTCACGCCCCGGACCTCCGCGCCGCCCCGGACCTCGGCCGCTCCCCGGACCTCCGCCGCTCCCCGGGTCTCCGTCACCCCCGGGACCGCGGTCACCCGCAGGCCGTCCGCCGCGAGCAGCCCGTCCGTCGGGGCGATCCGGGTCACACCGTCCGGCGCGGCGCGGGGCGGCGCCGACCACCCGGTCACCGCCGCCGGCACCCCGGACCCCGCCGGCCGTGACCGCGTGGCGCGGCTCTCCCTCGCCATCGGCGCGACCGCCGCCGCCTCCGCGGGCACGATCCTGCTGGTGCGCCGTCTCCAGCGCCGCACGACGGGCGGGGAGCCCTGACCGGACGGGCGCGCCGGACGGGCGGCGCGCCGGTTCAGGCCCCGGCTCCGGGCCCCGCCCCGGCCTCCGCCCCGGACCGCGCGATACGGGTGCTGCTCGCCGTCGCGCTGCTGGGCGCGGCCACCGCCGTACTCCTGCATCTGACGGCGGCCCCGCCCGCCCCGCCGCCCGCGTCGGCGGCGCGGGCCCGCGAGCCCCGTCTCGTCCGCGTCACGGACCCGCCCTCCGCCCCCGTCCGGCTGCGGATCCCGGCGCTCGGCGTCGTCGCCGCGGTCCAGCCGCTCGCGCTCGACCCGGCAGGCACGCTGGACGCGCCGAGCTTCCGGCACGCGATGAAGGTCGGCTGGTACGCGGCGGGGCCCCGCCCGGGCGAGCCGGGCCCGGCCGTACTCGTCGGCCACCGGGACGCCCCGGCCAACCCGGGCACCGTCCCGGTCCGCAACGGCCGGGACAACATCAAGAACGCCGTCTTCGCCAAGCTGGGCCGGCTGCGGGTGGGCGACACGGTCGAGACGGAGTCGGGCGACGGCACGCGTCGGTCGTTCCGGGTGACGGCGGTCGACACGTACCCGACGAAGCGTTTCCCCACCGGGCGGGTCTACGGTCCGGTGCCCGATCCGCAGCTCCGGCTGATCACCTGCGGCGGGGTCATCGACGCGCAGGGCCACTGGGACTCGAACGTGGTGGTCAGCGCGGCCGCGGCCCCCTGACCGGGGGTCTCAGGCGGCCAGGTTGTTGTCGTCGGGCCGCGGCTCGGGGATGCCGAGCGGCCGCGTACCGCCCACCGCGTCGGCGGAGCCGTCGGCGCCGTCCGTACGGTCCGACTCCCGTGCGCGCCGCGACCGTACGAGCGGGGCGAGCCGCCCCGAGCGGGCCACCGCCGAGACCAGCGGTGTCAGCAGCGCGAGCGCGAGGGGCGTCAGGAGCAGCGCGACGGCCGTGCCGAGGGCGAACCCGCCGATCACGTCGGTCGGGTAGTGGACGCCCATGTAGACGCGGCAGAAGCCTTCGAGGAGGGCCAGGCCGATGGCGGCCAGCCCGAACCGCCGGTGCGCGATGAAGATGCCGACGGCCACGGCCATCGCCATCGTGGCGTGGTCGCTGACGAACGAGTAGTCGGTCTTGCCCGCGACGAGGACTTCGAGGTTCTTGTGGTCGACGAACGGCCGCGGCCGTTCCACGAATCCGCGGATCGGGATGTTGACCAGCAGCGCGATCCCGGCGGCGAGCGGCGCCCAGACCAGCCCGGCGACCGCCGTGACCGAGTCCTCCGCCGAGCCGCGCCGGCGCACGCTCCACCAGCACCAGAGTGTGACGAGGACCAGTGCGAGCAGGATCCCGTACTCGCCGGTGAACCCCATGACGCGGTCGGACCAGGACGGGGCGTCCTTGGCCAGCCCGTTGATGTCGTAGAGCAGGCCGACATCGGGGTTCGAACCGTCCAGTGCGAGTCCAGACATCTGCTGCGGCCCCTTGCCTTGTAAGCCCGCCGCGGCACACCTCCGTGTGCCGCTTCCACCAACCCCCGTGGTCAGTACGGAACATCTGCGCGACATGCCGCGCGATCAGAGTGATCAGTACCGCAGCCACCGTCCAGGGAACGGCCTCCACGCCGCCCCCGTTCCAGTCTCTACCGAACGATCACCATGACGTTATCGAAGAGTGACACAAAGTCGCAGCTCAGCGCCGCCGAACGACGGAGAGTTCCGGCCACCCGGCCGACCGAGGGCCGACCACGCGCCCTCCGCCCGAGGGCCGTGCGGCCCCCCGCGCGCCCGCCGGAGCGCCGCCCGGCTCAGGCTTCGGGCCGGTTCCCCGGCAGCTCGGTCGGCAGCGATTTCGCGCCGTCCTCGGTGACTCTGGTCGCCCCGAAGTAGTCCGGGGTGTCGATCTTGTCGAACCGGATCACGGCACCGGTGTACGGAGCGTTGATCATGTACCCGCCTCCCACGTAGAGCCCGACGTGCCGGATGGCCCGCGAGTCGGTGAGATCGTCCGAGAAGAAGACGAGGTCCCCGGGGAGCAGCTCGTCGCGCGAGGGGTGCTTGCCCGCGTTGTACTGGTCGTTGGCGACCCGGGGCAGCTCGATCCCCACGGTCCGGTACGCCGCCTGGGTCAGCCCCGAGCAGTCGAACCGCCCTCCCTGGTCGGCGGTCCCGTTCCCGCCCCAGAGATAGGGCGTGCCGAGCTTCTGCTGCGCGAAGTAGATGGCCGCTGCGGCCTGCTTCGACGGCTCGACCCGCCCGACGGGCCGGGCGAAGCTCTTCTCCAGAGTACGGATGATCTTGACGTAGTTCTGGGTCTCCCGGTACGGCGGGACGCCCTGGTACTTGATGACCGCGTACGCCCCGGCGTTGTACGCCGCGAGCATGTTGCTGGTCGGGTCGCCGGGCACGTCCTTCACGTACTTGGCCAGCTCGCAGTCGTACGAGGCGGCGGAGGGGATCGCGTCCTCCGGGTTCCAGATGTCCCGGACCCCGTCCTTGTTCCCGTCGATCCCGTGGGCCTCCCACGTACCGGGGATGAACTGCCCTATACCCTTGGCGTTCGCCGGGGACTGGGCGGTCGGGTTCCACCCGCTCTCCTGGTACAACTGCGCGGCGAGCAGGGCGGGGTTGATGGCGGGGCAGAGGTTGCCCCAGGTGGACACGATGTTCTGGTACGCGGCGGGAACGGCCCCCTTGGCCAGACCGACGGCCCGGCCGCCGCCCGCCGTACCGCCGACGAGCCCGGCGGCCGCGGAGTAGGTCCCCACCACGAGCAGGGCGACGAAGGACATCGACAGCCCTCCCGCCCCGGCCACGGCCAGCCATGCCTTACGCACCGTCACCCACCCTCCGCCTCAGGGCCCCTGTCGATTGGCCAGTGTAGGCGGGAGGCCCCCGGATCAGGGGGTGCACTGCGAGGACATGAGGACACAGGGGGGCGCACGGCCCGACCCGGCCGGCCCCCGCGCGGAACACCCCCGGCGACGGATCCGTCCGTACCGGGTGATCGATGCCATAAAGGTGTACCAACGACAGTCATTGCCCGGAGTCACGCCTCGTGATACACAGAGTAACCATACGTGAACGCGTACCACCCGATCCGTGGCTGGTCAGAGCCCCGGGTCGGTCATCTGTGCGGGGATCGGGTAAAGAGAGCCGCCAAGCGGCCCACGAGGCCGGTTCCATCAGCGAAGATAGAGCGTGATCCGTGTCATGGGGCACGGGCGTGAATGACCCAACAGGGGCGGTGAGTTACATGTACCTGGCGGCCGAAAAGGGCGACATCACCACCATCATCGGTGGCATCGCGCCCAACTGGGGGCCTTTCGGGACACTGGGGAACGAGGCCCGAGTCATGATCGAGGTCGTGATGGCGGTGGCCATCCTCCTCTGTCTCGGGATCGCGATCTGGGGCGCGGCGAAGCAGCGCATTGGGGCGACGGCACTCCGGGACACCTTCAGCGCGGAGCAGGGCAAGGGCCTGATCGTCGCCGGACTGACCGGCGTCTTCATCATCGGCTCGCTGGGCACGCTGTTCACCATCGTGTACGGCATGGCCGTCTAGCGCGGACCGGCCACGGGTCCCGGCTCTCCCGGTCCCTCCGCGTCCCTCACGTCCCCTTCCCTCCCTCCGATCCCCTGCCCGTCCCCCGACCCCACCTGTCCCTCGCATCCACCCGCTGAGGTTGCGTCACCCTGATGTCGAGTCACCACACCGCGCCCGCGCGGGAACCAGCACGGCTACCGTCGTACTACGCGGAATCGCACACGGCTGAGGGAGCGTACGCGGCATGAGCTTCGGCGACGAGCACGGCTACGGCGGCGACTCGGGCCGTAAGGGCGACGGCTTCGGCGGCTCGGGCCAGACCCGTACCCGCCTGCCCGACCCCAGAGGCACCGACTCCTACGGCGACGGCCCGCGCCGCCCCGGCCGCGGCTCGCGCTCCCTCGTCACCGTGGTGGGCGTCGTGGTGCTGCTCATCGCCGCCATCGCGTTCGTGAACCGCGGCGGCGGCGGAGCCCCGGCGGGCGACACCACCAAGGGCGCGTCGGGCGCGGGCGCGGACCCCACGGCGGCGACCGGCGTGGAACCGGTGACCGGCAGGAGCGGCGCGATCCCCAAGGGCTTCGCCAAGAACGCCCAGGGCGCGGCGAGCGCGGCGGCGAACTACGCGGTGGCCCTGGGCTCGGACGGCATGTTCCACCAGGACAGCCGCCACACGATCGTCGACACCGTCTACACCCCCGAGGCGGCGACCCGGCTGAAGGGACCGCAGGACCAGGCGTACTCCCCGGAGTTCCTCCAGAAACTGGGCCTGGACGCGGAGGGCAACCCGCCCCAGGGCAGCGACTTCATCTCCCGGACGATCCCGGTCGGCACGAAGGTGGAGAGCCTGACGGGCGACACGGCGAAGGTGTCGGTCTGGTACACGGGGCTGATCGGGATGTCGGGGCCCGACTCCACGGACCCGGTGCGTACGACCTGGCAGACGGGCACCTTCGAACTGCGCTGGACGGACAACGACTGGAAGATCGCCGCGGAATCGCAGAAGGACGGCCCCGCGCCGGTACCCGGCGATGTCGCGGCCTCCACGGCGGACGAGATCAGCAAGGCTGTCGAGCAGTACGGAGGCTTCACCTATGCCCGGTAGCCGACGTCCAGGCGCCTCTTCGATCATCGCGTCCCTTCTGGGCGCGTCGACCCTGGTCCTCACCTTCGCCACCCGGGCGACCGCCGCCCCGACTCCCTCCCCGTCGCCCTCGCCCAGCACCAGCGAGAGCGTGTGCGACCTGATCGTCGGCAAGGCCAAGGACTACTGCCAGGACGGCGAGAAGGGGGCCGGAGCCCCCCGCAGCGGCACCTCGGACCCCGCCGACGCCCTCGACCCCCTCGCCTCCCTCGCCCGCGGCTGTGCCGACGCCGCCGCCTGGATCGTCGGGAAGCTCAGCGCCGCCGTGAAGGAGACCGCCAACGTCGACTTCACCAACGCCTCCTTCCTGCGCCAGTACGCCGTCGTCTTCGCCGCCTCCACCATCCTCACCCTCGTCCTCTGGCTCCTCGCGGTCGCCAAGCGCGCCATCCGCGGCGTCCCCCTCACCACCGCGCTCTCCGAGGCCATCGGCTTCCTCTGGCTGACCGTCCTCGCCTCCGCCTTCACCCCGCTCATCCTCTACACCGTCGTCTCCGCCACCGACGGCGTCACCGAGGTCATCTCCAGCTCCAGCGGCGGCCAGACCGACGTCTTCTTCGGCGGCTTCTCCGAAGCCCTCAAGAAGGGCGACAGCATCGGCGGCGGGCCGATCATGCTGATCGTCGTCTCGCTCGTGTCGATCCTCGCCGCCGGTGTGCTCTGGCTGGAGCTGGTCATCCGGGCCGCCCTCCTCTACGTCGGCGCGCTGCTCGGCACCGTCGTCTACGCCGGGCTCGTCGACAAGAACATGTGGGGGCACGTCCGCCGCTGGGCCGGGATCATGATCGCCGTCATCATGGTGAAACCGGTGATCGTGATCGTCCTCGCCCTGGCCGGGGCGCTCTCCGCCGACAGCGGCCCCGACGCGCTCTCCGCCGTCGTCTCGGGCCTCGCCATCATCATCCTCGCGATCTTCGCCTCGGCGATGATCTACCGCTTCGTGCCCGGCTTCGGCGACGAGATCGCCTCCGCCCGTACCAACCGCAAGCAGGCCACGGACGGTTCCCAGGCCGCCGCCCTCATCAGCTCGCCCGCCGCCCTCGTCTCGCAGGGCATCAAGACGCACAGCGGCCGCGGCGGCGGGGGCGACGGCGGAGGCGGTGGAGGCGCCCGGCCCAGCAACCCGGTCTCCGGCGGTGTCGCCGCGCACAGCTCGCGCAGCTCCTCGGGCAGCGGCGGCGGCGGAGGCGGCGCGGGCGCCGGGGCGGGCGGCGGACACATCCCCTCCGCCGCACCCGCGCCCCGCAGCAGCCCCACCAGCTCCACCCCCCACAGCGCACGCGGCTCACGCGGCACCGGTAACGGCAACAACAGCACAGGAGGTGGAGGGCGTTGACGACCCAGATCCAACCGATGGCGCCCCGCCGTACGTATCTCATCGGCCGCGCCAGGCCCAACGCGATCGTCGGCAAGAACCGCGAGACCGGCGAGATCGCCCTGATCATCGCCGGCGCGTTCGTCGGCATGATGTGCGGCCTGCTGGTGCCCGTCCTGTCCCTGCGGATCGTGACGCTGACCGGCTTCCCGCTGCTCGCGCTCGCCGCCGTGTACGTGCCGTACAAGCACCGCACGTTCTACAAGTGGTTCGAGATCAACCGCAGCTTCAAGCGCACCCTGCGCAACGGCACCGTCTACCGCTCGGGCGCCATGGAGGCCGGCACCCGCAGCGACGGGCGCGAGGTCGAGGTCGGCCCGCCCCCCGGCATCGGCCGGATCAACTGGCTGGCCGCGCCCTTCGGCCCCGACGAGATCGCGGTCCTGCTCCACGCCGACCGCCGTACCGTCACCGCCGCCATCGAGATCGAGGGCCCCGGCGTCGGCCTGCGCGACAGCGAGGACCAGGAAGCCCTGGTCGACCGCTTCGGCACGCTCCTCAAGCATGTCGCCAACGGCGACGGCTTCGTCACCCGCCTCCAGATGCTCGCCCGTACGCTGCCCGCCGACCCCGACGCGCACGAGAAGGACGTCGCCCAGCGCGGCGACGCCTCCTCGCCCGGCTGGCTCCAGGACTCGTACGACCAGCTCCAGTCGATGGTCTCCACCTCCAGCGAGCAGCACCGCGCCTATCTCGTCGCCTGTATGCACTACACGCGCGAACTGGCCGCCGAGGGCCAGGCCATGGCCCGCGCCGCCCGCCAGGCCGCCGGGACGAAGAAGCTCGACCGGGACGCCGGCCTCGCCGTCGTCATGGCCCGCGAGCTGACCGACATCTGCGCCCGCCTCGCCGAGGCGGACATCCGTGTACGCCAGCCCCTCGGCCAGGGGCGGCTGGCCTCACTCGTGCACTCGATGTACGACCCGGACCACCCCATCGACCACATCCAGGCCATGACGAAACGAAACGCCTGGCCGGCCGAGCTGGACGCCATGGAGCCGACCTACCTCCAGGCCAAGACGCGCGAGTCGTCGACCCGGGCGCCCTGGTGCCACTCCACCGCCTGGGTCAAGGAGTGGCCCATGACCCCCGTGGGGGTCAACTTCCTGGCGCCGCTGCTCGTCCACACCCCCGATGTGATCCGTACGGTCTCGGTCACGATGGATCTCGAACCGACCGAGATCGCCATCGAGCGGATGCTGACGGAGAAGACCAACGACGACGCGGAAGCCAGCCGCGCCGCCAAGATGAACCGTACGGTCGACCCGCGCGACATCGCCGCGCACGGCCGGCTGGACCAGCGGGGTGAAGATCTCGCCAGCGGTGCGGCGGGGGTCAACCTCGTCGGGTACATCACGGTGTCGTCCCGCTCTCCCGAGGCCCTGGCCAGGGACAAGCGGACGATCAGAGCGTCGGCCGGCAAGTCGTACCTGAAGCTGGAGTGGTGCGACCGCGAGCACCACCGGGCCTTCGTGAACACCCTGCCGTTCGCGACCGGCATCCGCCGCTGACACCGGCGGGCCCGCCGCCCACACCGTCCGATGCCGCCCAACCCGCCGTAGCCGAAGAGTCGAAAGGGGCCTGTGGTGCGAGATCCGCTGTCCGTCCTCACCGAAGCCTTCACCAGCTTCCTCTTCGGGAAGGTGGAGACGACCCGGCTGCCCGTCCGTACGTCGACGGGCCAGGCCCAGGCCGTCTATCTGCCCACCGCGGCCCCCGGCCTCGGCGACTCGGGTGTGATCATCGGCCGCGAGGTCTACAGCGGCAAGGGGTACATCTACGACCCCTTCCAGCTGTACGGACAGCAGCTCCCCGCCCCGCACTGGCTCGTCCTCGGCGAGTCCGGCAACGGCAAGTCGGCGCTGGAGAAGACCTACGTCCTGCGCCAGCTCCGCTTCCGCGACCGCCAGGTCGTCGTCCTCGACGCCCAGGGCGAGGACGGCGCCGGCGAGTGGAACCTCATCGCCCAGGAGCTGGGCATAACCCCCATCCGGCTGGACGCGATGGCGGCGCTCGACCACGGGATCCGCCTCAACCCGCTCGACCCGGCGATCACCACGACCGGGCAGCTCGCCCTGCTCCGTACGATCATCGAAGTCGCGATGGGCCACGGCCTGGACGAACGCTCCGGCTTCGCGCTGAAGGTGGCGCACGCCTACGTCAACGGGACGAGCACCGACCGGCAGCCCGTGCTGATGGACATCGTCGAGCAACTGCGCCACCCCGAGCCCGAGTCGGCCGAGGCCATGAACGTCGACCTGGACGACGTACGGGCCTGGGGCCTGGACGTCGCCCTGGTCCTGGACCGGCTGGTCGACGGTGACCTGCGGGGCATGTTCGACGGGCCGACGACCGTCGGGATCGACCTGGACGCCCCGCTGATCGTCTTCGACCTCTCGCACATCGACCGCAACTCGATCGCGATGCCGATCCTCATGGCCATCGTGGGCGTCTGGCTGGAGCACACCTGGATCCGCCCCGACCGCAAGAAGCGCATCTTCCTGGTCGAGGAAGCCTGGCACATCATCAACTCGCCGTTCGTCGCCCAGCTCTTCCAGCGGCTGCTGAAGTTCGGCCGACGCCTCGGCCTCTCCTTCGTGGCGGTGGTCCACCACCTCTCCGACGTGGTCGACGGCGCCGCCGCCAGGGAGGCAGCCGCCATCCTCAAGATGGCCTCGACCCGCACGATCTACGCCCAGAAGGCCGACGAGGCCAGAGCGACGGGCCGGGTCCTCGGCCTGCCCCGCTGGGCCGTGGAGATCATCCCGACGCTCACCCCGGGCATCGCGGTCTGGGACGTCAACGGCAATGTCCAGGTCGTCAAACACCTGGTGACGGAGGCGGAACTGCCGCTGGTCTTCACCGACCGGGCGATGACCGAGAACTCCGAGGCGTCGGACGCCGCCGACGCCGCCGAGGCGCGGCGCGCCGGGCTGCTGCCACCGGATCCGCACAGGTCGCGCGAGCCGTACGAACCGCACGAGGACATGCGGGCCGCGGAGTGGGAGGCGGAGCAGCGGGCGGCCCTCCTCGAACGGCAACGGGAGTACGACGAGTCCTCCGAGTCGACGGTGGCGTGACGTGCCGCGCCACCACCAGGAGGACCGGCGGCCGGCCCAGGGCGGCGGCCAGGGCGGCATCCCCGACGGGCTGCTGGTGGGCCTGCTGGGCTTCCTGCTCGGGCTGACGCTGCTGGTCTGGACGGCCACGGGGCTCGCCGGCCTGTTCACCCACGGCGGCTGGCCGCACGGCGTGACCTTCACGCGGACACCGCTGGCCATGCGCGAACTGGCCTCGGCCCCGCACGACCTGCCGGGCGCCTGGCCCGAGACCCCGCCCGGGGAGCTGTCGGGCTACGGGCTGTTCTGGGGTCTGCTGATCAGCCAGCTCATGGTGCTGACCGTCCTCACGGTGTTCGTCCTCGGGGTGACGGCGCGCTACCGGGCGGTACGGGCAAGACGCAAGGAGCAGCAGCGCTACGCCCAGGACCACGGACAGGACCACGAACAGAACCCCGGGCAGGACCACGAACAGAACCCCGGGCAGGACCACGACGCGCGGAACGCCGTACCCCGCCAGACCTCGGCCCAGACCCCGGCCCCGGCCCACAGCCCCACACCCGCGCCCGCCCTGGAACACGCGCCCGCGGCGTACGCACCGCCACCGCCCGGACCGCCCGTCGAGAAGCACGAACAACCGCTCCCGGCACCCCTCCCGACCCCGGCACCGGCACCGGCTCTGCTCCAGGACCCGCCCCTCGCACCCGTCCCCGCCGCGCTCTCCGTCCCCGCCCCGCGCGTACGGTACGGCGACCCCGCCACCCGGCGCCCCGCCGCCGTCCAGGCCGTTCTGGACGCCGTGGGCCCCGCCCTCGTCGTCACCTCCGCGCCCGCGCTCTGGGCCGAGACCAAGGACGCGCGGGCCAAGCTCGGCCCCGTCCTCGTCTACGACCCGGGCCACCTCTGCGACACCCCGGCCCGGATCCACTGGTCCCCCACCGCCGGCTGCGAGGACCCGGCGACCGCCGCCGCCCGCGCGACCGCGCTGCTCTCCCCCGTACGCCCCCACGCGCTCCTCGACGCCGCCATGGCCGACACCGCGGAGACGCTCCTGCGCTGCTGGCTGCATGCCGCGGCCGTGGACGCGCGTCCGGTGAAGCAGGTGCTGCGCTGGGCGCAGGGCGGGGGCGCGCAGGAGGCCGTACGGATACTCCGTACGCACCCCAAGGCGGCCTCCGGTCTCGCCGGGCTGCTGGAGTCCGCGCTCACCGGCCACCCCGAACGCCGTGAGGTCGCCCAGCAGTTGACGGCGCGTGCGCTCTCCGCCCTCTCGTCGGTCCATATCCGGGACGCCTGCACACCGAACAGAACCGATGCCCTCGCACTGGATTCTTTTGTGAGCGAGGGGGGCACGCTTTATGTGGTGGGCGAGCCGATCGAAGATCCCCGCGCCCGCCCGGGTGCGATGCCACTGCTCACCGCACTCACCTCAAGCGTGGTCGAGCACGGCCGCCGCATGGCCGCACGGTCATCTGACGGTCGGCTCGACCCACCAATGTCCCTCGTCCTGGACGATGTGGCGGCGGTGGCCCCGTTCGCCCGCGTCCCGGAGCTGCTGGCCACCGGCCAGGACCGAGGCATGCCGACGCTCGCCCTGCTCCGCTCCCGGCAGCAGGGCAAGGACCGCTGGCCCCACGAGGAACTGCCGGACGCCCCTCGGAGCCCCTCGTAAGGTCTCCGGGGCCTCCCCGAGAGCCCTGGGCACGAAGCCCGAAGCCCTAGCCGGCGGCGGGCTGGGTGAAGCGGATGCTGTTGCCGAAGGGGTCCCTCAGGCCGCAGTCGGTTCCGTACGGACGTTCGGTGGGCTCGTCGGTGAACTCGACCCCCCGGGCCAGCAGCGTCTCGTACGTCTTGCGGCAGTCGTCCGTGCTGAAGAAGAGCGAGCCGCCCGTGGCGCCCTTGGTGACCAGCTCCCGGACCTGCCGCGCCGTCTCCTCGGACATCGCGGGAGGCCCCGGCTTCTCCAGCAGGACCTGACGCTCCGGGGCGCCGGGGACGTTCACGGTCAACCAGCGCATGAAGCCCAGGTCGACATCGGTGTTGACCTCCAGGCCGAGCTTGCCGACGTAGAAGTCCAGGGCCTCGTCCTGATCGAGGACGTATATCTGCGAATGCGTGATGGCGTTGAACATGTTCCTCACGCTACGGGGTGGGCCGAGCGGAAACTTATCCAAAACTGCTCGGCCGCATCCACGCCATCGTGAAGCAGTTCGGCACCTCCGCAGCCGCCTCCTCCCTGGCCGCAGCCTGGGCCGCGGCCTCCTTCCGGTACTCCCTCGGCGACCGCCCGACGATGTCGTGGAACGTCCGGCTGAAGGTCCCCGGACTGCCGAAGCCGACCTCGTAACAGATGTCCGTCACGCTGTGGTCGCTCTCCCGCAGCAGGAACATGGCGCGCTCGACACGGCGACGCTGAAGGTACCGGTGGGGCGTCTCACCGAACGTCGCCCGGAAGGTACGGGTGAAGTGCGCCGACGACACATGGGCGATCCGGGCCAGGGCCGGAACGTCGAGCGGCTGCGCGTAGTCGCGGTCCATCGCGTCCCGCGCGCGGAGCATCCGGCGGTTGGTCTCTTCTGCGGCGCGGCTCACGGCACCATCACACCACGCTCCCGCGCGTCCGCTCAGGGACGCGCGATCGCGCACTCCAGCTCCTTCGCCGAGGGGTCGCACGCCATCGGCATGGTCACCCCCGTCGGTACGAAGCCGAGCTTGCGGTACGCGGCGGCGGCCCGTGGGTTCCCGTCGTTGACGTACAGCCGTACCCGCGCGAGCCGCGGCTCCTCCAGCGCCCACGCCCAGTCGAGCGCCGCCGCGACCAGCGCCGCGATGACCCGGCCGCCGCGGTGTTCCGGCCGTACGAAGACGCCGACCAGATGCCCCTGGGCACGCTCTACGGTGGCGCCGAAGAAGTCCTCCCGCCCGGCCTCCTCGACCAGCAGGGCCACCGACCCCGACCAGCTCCCGTCCGGCGCCTCGGCGACGAACTGTACGGAGCGGGTCCCGTGCCGCGCCGAGAAGCCCTCCGCCCGCTCCCGCCAGACGGCGTCGGGGTACTCCAGGGCCTGTTCGTACGTCTCCAGGAAGGCCACCGGCGCCGCCGGGTCCTTGAGCGCGTCGAGCCGGAGTTCCCTGGTCCGGGGCCATTCCTCGGGCCGTACCGGCCCTATCACGTGGTCCATGCAACGATCCTCTGCGCGCACCGCCCCGCCCGCAACGCGTTTTCCCTCCCCCGGCACACGCCCCGGGCCGGCCCGCGTACGTCCCCGGTACTACGCGGCGCCCCGGCAGCCGCCCGCGAAGAGATCCGGACACGTAAAGGGCCCGGAACGCAGAAATGCCCCGCACCAGAAGGTGCGGGGCATTCCCACAATAATTGTTCGGCGGCGTCCTACTCTCCCACAGGGTCCCCCCTGCAGTACCATCGGCGCTGTGAGGCTTAGCTTCCGGGTTCGGAATGTAACCGGGCGTTTCCCTCACGCAATGACCACCGAAACACTATGAAGTTGAACACCGGATATAAACACGGCTGTTCGTTACTTCAGAACTAACACAGTGGACGCGAGCAACTGAGGACAAGCCCTCGGCCTATTAGTACCAGTCAGCTCCAACCGTTACCGGTCTTCCACATCTGGCCTATCAACC
>NZ_JBHZDA010000019.1:87342-94642 GCF_042755665.1 Streptomyces sp. NPDC059142 | reverse complement strand
GCCCGGAACTTCTCGTTCCGGGCCGGGGCTTCCGCGTACACGGCTCCGATCGGCAGCGGTCGACGGGTCAGCCGGCGCCGCTGGTGAGCTGGGACAGCGAGGGCACCTTGTCCTTCACCGGCGCGCCCGCGCTCTCACCCGCGCTCTTGATCCCCGTGATGGACTTCTCGAAGCTGCTGATGTCCGTGCCGCTCGCGTCGCCGTTGCGGAGCTTCGTCGCCATCCCCTTCAGCGAGGCGATCCCGGCGGTCAGCGGGGCGACGGCCTTCGACAGCAGCGGATCCCCCTTGGCGTTCTTCTGCGCCGCCTTGAGCCTGTTGTACGTGAAGGCACCGGCGAGCGCCGCCTTGACCAGAGCGAACTTCCGCCCCTTCGCCCCCTTCTTGAACTTGCCCGCCTTGTACGGCTTGATGATCCACTGGTACGTCGCCCCGGCCGCGAGACCGGCGTTGGCGACGAAGCGGGTCTTGGCGAACTTCTGCTTCTCGGCGGAGCTGGTGGGCGAGGCCGCCGCCACGTCGGCGGCCGGTGTCGCCCGGGCGGCCCCGACGGCTTTCCCGGCCTTGGGGGACGAGGCGCCCCCGCACGCGCCCGTCGTCAGCAGCAGGGCGCAGGAGAGCAGCAGGGCCAGTGCGGCCCGGCGTACCGTGACGCGGGGTGCGCCCGGTATGTGAGGGGTGTCGGACATGGGAACCTCCCTGGCAGACTGCCTGTAGCCTCACCGGCGCGGGACCCCGCCGCCACGCGGACTGGGCCGTTCGGGTCAGGCGGTCACGGGCGGTACGCGCGGGCGGTCACGGGCGGCCGGGTCAGGCGGTCAGGGGCTGCCGGGACAGGCGGTCACGGCCGCCGGGGGCCGGGTCAGCGGCAGCAGTCCGGTTCCAGGCCGTGCGGCAGCCGCTCGCCGCCGAAGACGGCGGTCGTCGCCTCGTCGCCGCCCAGGGCGGCCACCGCCAGCAGCAGCGAGCCCGCCGTCCAGGTGGTCAGCTCCTCGGGCCACATGCCCTGGTCCTCGCCCTCGAAGACGTACCCCGTCCAGTACATCCCGCCCTCGGCACGCAGGTGCTGGATGGACTGGAGTACGTCCAGCGCGCGGTCGGACTCCCCCATCACCCAGAGCGCCAGGGCGAGTTCACAGCTCTCGCCGCCCGTCACCCAGGGGTTGGGCAGCACGCAGCGCACGCCGAGCCCCGGCACCACGAAGCGCTCCCAGCCCGCCTCGATCCGGGCGGTGGCCTGCGCCCCGGTCACCGCGCCGCCGAGCACGGGGTAGTACCAGTCCATCGAGTAGCGGTCCTTGTCGAGGAACCGCTCGGGATGCGCGCGGATCGCGTGCGCGAGCGCGCCGGCCGCCAACTCCCAGTCCGGCTGCGGCTCTTCACGCTCCTCGGCGATGGCGAGCGCGCAGCGCAGCGCCTGGTGCACGGAGGAACTGCCGGTCAGCAGCGCGTCGTCGAGCGGGGTGCCGTCCGCCTCGCGCTTCCAGCCGATCTGCCCGCCGGGCCGCTGGAGTTCGAGGACGAACTCGACCGCCGCGTGGACCACGGGCCACATCCGGTCGAGGAACGCGTCGTCGCCGGTGGCCAGGTAGTGGTGCCAGATACCGACGGCCGGATAGGCGCAGAAGTTGGTCTCCCGGCCCGCGTCGGCGGGGCGGCTCACCCCGGTCTCCGCGTCGGCGTACGCCGCGTACCAGGACCCGTCCTCGTTCTGGTGGCGGGCCAGCCAGTCGTAGGCGCGCCCCGCCGCCTCGTGCTCGCCCGCCGCGTCGAGCGCCATGGCCGCCTCGGTGTGGTCCCACGGGTCGAGGTGGTGTCCGCGGAACCAGGGGATCGCGCCGTCGGGCCGCTGTACGGCGAGGATCCCGGCCACGGTCTGCGCGGCCTGTTCGGCGGTGAGCACACCGGGCAGGACGAGATGTTCCGTGGCGCCGGGACCGCGGCTGGGCAAGCTCACTTGGCGTCCGCCGCTGAGGCGTCCGCCGGGGCCGCGGGCGCGCCGGGCGCGGGCAGGTGCGGCTTGGTCGCGTACGCCACGAAGCTCTTGCCGACGACGGGGTTGAGGAGCTGCTCGGCGACCCGGGTGGCCAGCGGCTTCTTCATGATGTCCCAGACCAGCAGCTTGTGGTACGCGCGGACCGGCAGCGCCTGGTCGTTGTCGACGCCGAAGGCGCACTTGAGCCACCAGTACGGTGCGTGCAGGGCGTGCGCGTGGTGGGTGCCGTACGGCTTGAGTCCGGCCTCCCGCATCCTGCCGAGCAGTTCGTCCGCCTTGTAGATGCGGATGTGGCCGCCCTCGACCTCGTGGTAGGCGTCGGAGAGCGTCCAGCACACCTTCTCGGGGCCGTAGCGCGGCACGGTGACGGCGATCCGGCCGCCGGGGCGCAGGACCCGGACCATCTCGGCGAGCACACCCTTGTCGTCGGGGATGTGCTCCATCACCTCGGAGATGATCACGACGTCGAACGACGCGTCGGGGAACGGCAGGTTGAGCGCGTCGCCCTCCATGGCGGTGGCCGTCGCGCCCTCCGGGGCCTCGCCCTCCGCCTTCATCGCGGCGAACCACCGGGCCACCTCGCGGATCTCCTCGCCGTTCCGGTCGAGGGCCACGACCTGTGCGCCGCGCCGGTAGCACTCGAAGGCGTGCCGGCCCGCGCCGCACCCCAGATCGAGCACACGGTCGCCCGCGGCGAGCGGGAAGCGGGTGAAGTCGACGGTCAGCACAGGGTCGTCCTGCTTTCGCGGTCGTGGCGGCGGAGGGGGCTACGGGGGTACGGGCAGGCCATCAGCGGTGACCGCCGCCGGGGGGCGGGTCGGTCCGTACGGGGGCGGCGGGCGCGGACGCGGTGGCGCGGGGGCCCCGTCTCCCCTGTCCCTGCCGGGCGATGGCCTCGCGGTACAGCTCCGCCGTCCCCTGGGCGGCCCTGGCCCAGGTGAAGCGGGCGAGCACCCGCTCGCGGCCCGCCGCGCCGAGCCGGGCGCGCAGCTCCCCGTCGTCGAGCAGCCGTCCGAGGGCGGCGGCGAGGGCGCCCGCGTCGCCCGGCGGCACGGCGAGGCAGGTCTCCCCGTCGGCCCCGGCGACCTCGGGGATCGCCCCGCCGGTGGTGGCGACGAGCGGGGTGCCCGTGGCCATGGCCTCGGCGGCGGGCAGCGAGAAGCCCTCGTACAGGGACGGTACGCAGGCGATCCGCGCGCTCCGCACCAGATCGACCAGTTCGGCGTCGGAGATGCCCTTGACGAACTCGACGGCGCCTTCGAGCCCGTACCGTTCGATGGCCTGGGCGACCGGGCCGTCCTCGGCGCGTCTGCCGACCACGACGAGGTGCGCGTCGGGGTGTTCGGTACGGAGCTTGGCCAGCGCCTCGACGAGATGGACGAGGCCCTTGAGCGGGACGTCGGCGCTGGAGGTGGTGACGATCCGGCCGGGGACCTCCGGGACGGCGGGGTCCGGCGAGAACAGCTCCGTGTCGGCGCCGATGTGCACGACCTGGATGCGGTCGGCCCGTACCCCGAGATGGTCGGTGATCTCCTGCCGGGAGGTGCCGGAGACGGTGAGGACGGACGGCAGCCGGCGCGCGACCCGCTTCTGCATGCGGGTGAAGCCGTACCAGCGGCGTACGGAGGCCCGGCGGTGCCAGTTCTCGGCGGCGTCCAGATCGAGCCGCCGGTCGACGGTGATGGGGTGGTGGATGGTGGTGACCAGCGGCGCGCCGAGGTCGCCGAGCAGTCCGTACCCGAGGGTCTGGTTGTCGTGGACGACGTCGAACTGTCCGGCGCGGGCGGCGAGATGGCGCCGGGCGCGCAGCGAGAAAGTCAGGGGTTCGGGGAAGCCGCCGGTCCACATGGTGGCGACCTCGACGGCGTCGATCCAGTCGCGGAACTCGTCGCGGCGCGGGGTGCGGAACGGGTCGGGCTGCCGGTAGAGGTCGAGGCTGGCCAGCTCGGTGAGCGGTATGCCCTCGTCGAGTACGGGGTAGGGCTGGGCGCCGATGACCTCGACACGGTGGCCGAGGCGGGCGAGTTCGCGGGAGAGGTGGCGTACGTAGACGCCCTGGCCGCCGCAGAAGGGGTTGCCCTTGTAGCTGAGGAGCGCGATACGCAGCGGCCGGTCGCCGTCGCCCCTGCCGGTTCTGCCGTCCTCGCCCCGGTCGTCCTGGGACTCAGGCCCGGTGCCCGCCGCTATGGCCTCAGCGGTCACACTCGGCCCCCTTCATCACTGCGCTCTTCCCTGTCGGGCAGGTTCGCCGGAGCGTAACCGCTGTCGACAATCTGGAACAAGTTCCAGACACGGCCGCCCACAGCCTTCGAATCTACCGGCAGGTAGCGTCGGCGCACGAGCTGGAACAGGTGATTCGCGCCACGGCGCGCGTCTGCCATGCTGTGCGCCCGGAGAGGTTCGAAGGGAGCGGCACCGATGACGACGGCCTCCCGTCCCTGTCCGGCCGCGCTGACGGAGCGCCAGGAGGCCCGGCGGCGGCGCATCCTGGACGCCACGGCGCGACTCGCCTGCCGGGGAGGGTTCGAGGCGGTGCAGATGCGCGGGGTCGCCGAGGAGGCGGGGGTCGCGCTCGGCACGCTCTACCGCTACTTCCCGTCCAAGGTCCATCTGCTGGTCGCGACGATGCAGGACCGGCTCGACCACCTCCACACCACGCTCCGCAGGCGGCCCCCGGCCGGTGACAGCCCGTCGGAACGGGTCGCGGGGACGCTGCTGCGGGCGTTCCGCTCGCTCCAGCGCGATCCGCAGCTCGCCGACGCGATGGTCAGGGCGCTGACCTTCGCGGACCGGGGGGTCAGCGCCGAGGTGGAGACGGTGTCGCGGCGGACGACGGCGATCATCCTGGAGGCGATGGCGCCCCCGCCCGCCCCCCGGGCGCCCGGCGCTCCCTCACGGGCCCGTCCGCACCCCCCGGAACCGGCTCGGGAGCCGACCCCGGAACAGCTCTCGGCGGTCCGGGTCATCGAGCACACCTGGCACGCCACCCTGATCGCCTGGCTCTCGGGCCGCGCCTCGGTCGCGCAGGTGCGGACGGACATCGAGACGGCCAGCCGGCTGCTCGACCTGCCGGCCCGGGGCGCCCGGGAGCCGGCGCGGCGCCCGTCCGCCCCGTAGCCCGTCCGCCCCGCGCGCCCGCCCGTCCGCCCGTCCGCGGCCGGAAAGTGACCATGAACACGGACGTCAGGGGTGCGTCCGGGTGAGGACGCGTCAACTCCACGTAGCGGGCGGTGTACCGTGCTCGGTCGTTGTTGCGTCCGTCTTCACCGGAGGAGTGAGGTCCCCCATCACTGCTGTACCGCCGTATGCCCCTCTCAGCGTCGAGATCGTCACCGGCCCGGACCGCGTTCTGGTACAGGTCAGCGGCGAACTGGACTGCGACACGGGCCCCGACCTCTTCGCCGCCCTGGCCCCGCTCGCGCACCGCTGTGTCGACGTGGATCTCAGCCAGGTTCCGTTCATGGACTCGACGGGCCTCAACCTCCTCCTCAGCCAGCGCCGCGCGAGCCGCAGGGCGGGTGGCGACCTGTCCCTGCTCCGCTGCTCGCCCCCGGTACGCCGGGTCCTCGACGTCACCCGCACCTTCACCCATCTGACGGCCCCGTGCGACACCGCGCCCGACCCCATGGGACCCGACACGTTCTGATCCCCGGCCGGTCATGACCGGTGATCCGGCGTCACCGGGATCGCATACCTGTTCAATGGGCGGATGTTCACAGCAAAGGCGCTGGGGTCTCCGGCCGTTCCCCCGCGCCGTTCCGTTCCCGTCTGGCTGATCCCGATGCTGTGGACCCACGCCCTCGGTCTGTGGGGGCTGTCCCGGCAGAACAGTGTGTGGCGGGACGAGGCCGCGACCTGGCAGGTGGCCCGGCGCTCCACGGCGGAGACGGTGCGTCTGCTGGAGAACGTCGATGTCGTGCACGGGTGCTACTACCTGCTGATGCACGGGCTGTTCAGCTGCTTCGGGCCCGGGACGACGACCCTGCGGCTGCCCTCGGTGCTGGCCATGGGGGTGGCGGCGGCCTGTGTGGCGGTCATCGGGCGGCGGCTGGCCGGGGCGGTGGCGGGGCTGGCCGGCGGGATGGCGTTCGGGTTGCTGCCCGCCGTGCAGTTCCACCTCCAGGAGGGCCGGCCGTACGCGCTGGTGACGGCCGGGGCGGCGATCGCGACGCTGCTGCTGGTGACCGTGGTGCGGGGGCGGGCCGGAGCGGTGCACTGGGTGGGCTACGGCGGGGCGGTCCTGGTGTGCGGGCTGCTCAACTGGCTCTCGCTGCTGATGCTGCCGGCCCATCTGGTGACGCTGGTCCTGACGCGGGCCGGGCGCGGGGTGTGGGCCCGCTGGGCGACGGCCTCGGCGGTCGCCGTGGCGGGGGTGGCGCCGCTGGCGCTCTTCAGCCAGGGTCAGGCCGCCCAGGTGTCCTGGATACCGCCGCTGACCTGGCACATGATGATCGGCCCCGCGGTCCTGCTGCTGATCGCCGGCGTCGGCGCCGTACTGGAGCGGCCCCGGGCGGGCCGGGTGTCGGTGGCGGCCGTCGGGCTGCCGCTGCTGGCGGTGCCGCAGCTCGGCCTCATCGGCGCCTCCCTGGTCCAGCCGCTCTTCCTGGAGCGGTACGTCCTCTTCAGCCTGCTGGGTCTCGCGCTGCTGATCGGGACGGCCGTGGGGGCGGCGGTACGGGCGGTGCGGCCCCGCCTCCCGGAGGTGTCGCGGTGGCTGCTGCCCGCCACGGTCGCCGTGGCGACGGTGGCGCTGCTGCCGCAGTCGCTGGCCGTACGCTCCCCGGCGAGCCGGGTGGACGATGTGCTGGCCATAGCGTCGGACGTGCGGCGGATGAAGAAGAGAACGGGCGGCGCGGTGCTCTTCGTCCCGGCGGCGCGCCGGGACACCGCGTCCGTCTCCCCCGAGGCCTTCACGGGGCTGCGGGACATAGCGCTGTCGGAGAGCCCGGAGGCGTCGGGGACGCTGAAGGGTGTGGAGGCGGCCCCGGACCGGATACGTGCCGCGATGCTCTCCCAGCGGCGGATCCTGCTGGTGACCGACGCGCCCGGAACGGCGAGGCCGGTGACGGCCGAGCGGGACCGGGTGAAGATCTCCGTGCTGCGCGGGCACTTCAGGCCGGTCGCCGACGAGCGGGTGCGCGGCCGGCGGGTCACGGTGTACGAGCGGCTCGTACCGGCCCGCTGACCCGCCGGCCCCGTACAGGGTGATCCGTACAGGGTGATCCGTACAGGGTGTGGCGGGGGGCGCGGGCGCGCGCCCGGGGGGGCGGGTCCCGCCCCGCCCCGGGCCGGGCGCGGAGGAGAT
>NZ_JBHZDA010000019.1:31899-87332 GCF_042755665.1 Streptomyces sp. NPDC059142 | reverse complement strand
CCCCACGCACGGGGCACCCGCACGCCACCGGCGCAGGCGGGTCAGCGGATGCGGACCACCTGCGGGTCGTGGTCGCTCGCCTGGTCGGCGAACTCGGCGTTGATGTGCACGACCTCGTAGTCGGGCTTCTTGACGCCCGGGCTGACCAGGATGTGGTCCAGCGTCTGCGAGTTGCCGTCGTACACGTAGCTGTAGCGCTCGTTCTTCGGGAGCTTGTCCATCAGGTCGGTGAGGACCTTGCCCCGGGTGAGGGCGGCGACGGGCTTGGAGAACGGGTAGTCGTTCAGGTCACCGAGGACGACGACCTTGGCCTTGGCGTCCTGGGCGAGCAGCGAGGTGACGAAGGAGTTGACCTCCTTGGCCTGCGCCAGACGCTGGGTCTCGGAGCCGAGGACCGGCGGCTGGAAGCGGCTGTGCAGCGACTGGTCGCCGCCCTTGGAGTTGAAGTGGTTGCCGATGACGAAGACCTGCTCGCCCCGGAAGGTGAACTCCCCGACCAGCGGCTTGCGGCTGTTCTTCCAGGCGTCGGCGGTGGGGTTGATCCGGCCCGGCGAGACGGAGAGGGTGATGCCCCGGCCCTTGGCGTTCTTGGCGTCCTTGGCGGGCTTGGGCGCCTTGACGACCTTGGTGGCCGTGGTGGCGTCGCCGCCGGGACGGTCCACGAAGCTGACGCGCTGGGGGTTGAAGAGGAAGACGTTACGGATGTTGCCGCCGGGCTCGCCGCCATCGACCTTGTCCTGCGGGTCGACCGAGCGCCAGTCGTACGTGGGGCCGCCCTGGGCCTTGATCGCCGCGATGAACTGCGCGAGCGTCTTGTCGGCGGCGACCGTGCCGTCGTCCTTGGCGCCGTTGTTGTCCTGGATCTCCTCCAGGCTCACGACGTCGGGCGAGGAGAGGTTCTTGACGACGCCCTCGGCCAGCCGGTCGAACTTCGCCTGCGGGTCGGTCGGGTCGAGGTTCTCGACGTTGTACGTGGCCACCGCCAGCTCGTCGGCCTTGGCCTTCTTCGCCACCTCGGGCTTGAGGCCGCCGGACTTCACCGTGCCGAGCGTGGTGGACTGGAGGCCGTAACCGCCGTAGTTGGAGTAGTCCAGCACGCCGGTCGTCGGGCCGGTGAGCGTGTCGCCCACGTTGGCCGCGGCCTTCTCGCCGGTGAGCGAGGCGACCAGCAGACGGCCCGAGTTGGGCTGGTCGTAGGAGCCGTAGAGCGTGCCGCCGCGCGGGGTGGCGTTCTGCTGGGGCTTGGTGGTGACCCAGGTCTCGCCGTACGCGTTGGAGGCGCCGACCACCCGGGTGTCCTTGATCTGGACGCGCATGCCCTCGCGGGACTCCAGCCAGTCCAGGGCGAACTTCTTGGGGTTCAGGGTCAGCGGCTCGATGTTGAGGCCCTTGACCGTGGGCGCGTACGCCTCGGGCAGCGTCTTGGCGTCGATGACCTCGGCGGCGGGCAGCGCGTTGCCGGAGGACAGGACGGTGGAGGTGGGGCCGGTCAGCTCCGTGACGGACTGGTTGCCGCCCGCGGCGCCGCCCGGGTAGTACTCGGTGACCTTGGCGCTGACCAGGACGGAGTCGCCGACCTTGACCTGCGGGGTGACGGAGCCGGTGAAGACGAACACGGCCTCGCTGGTCGCCTGGTCCTTGTCCGGGTTCGGGTCCTGGATCCAGTAGCCGCGCGAGGAGCCGGTGGCGCGTACGGCGGTGACGATGCCAGGCACGTCGGTGACGGTGCTGCCGGCGTGCGGGGAGATCCGGGTGGTGCCCTGGATGTCGTGGATGCGCAGCTCGCCGGGGGTGGTGCTGGTGGGCGAGGGCGTCGGGGAGGGCTCGGAGCCGCCGCCCTCGCCCGCGCTGTTACGGGGGGAGGGCGTGGCGCCGGTGAAGTCGGCGGAGTTGTCGTCGGTGTCGGTGAGCGCCGCGTTCCTGGCGACCGAGGTCGTGTTGCCCGCGCCGGTGGCCGGGGTGGACTCCCGTACGACGGCGGTGCCGAAGCCGACCAGGTCCTTGACCGTGGCGTCGCCCGTGCAGTCGGCGGCGGTCAGGCAGGTCAGCGCGGTGGTGGAGTGGACCAGCGCGACGGTGCCGCTGCTCGCCGACATCGCGATCGTGCCGGCCGCGTCCGGGGTGGGCAGGGCGGTGTCGCCGCCCGCGCCCTTGCCCTCCTCGACGAGGTAGCTGCCGCCGGCGGGGATGGCGCCGGTCAGCGGGGTGACCTGCCACTTGGAGCTGGCGGTGGGCGAGCCGCTCAGGTACTGCACGGACCAGCCGGTGAGGTCGAAGGCGCCGCCGCCCGCGTTGCCCAGCTCGATGAAGTCGTTGGTGAGGGTGGCTCCGGAGTTGCCGCCGCCGCCGAAGACCTCGGCGATCACGGCGTCCGGGGACGGTGTCGCCTGGGCGGTGAAGGGCAGGACGACGAGGGAACCGGCGAGACCTACGGGGAGCGCCAGCGCGACGATCTTCGCGCGGCGGCCCCGGAAGGCCGGGGGTATGGAGGAAGACACGAGTGACTCTTTCTTTCCTTGGCTGCGACTTCCGGCGGGCCCCCCGTGGGTTCCTTCGGTGACGTCGCGGATGAGCGTGATGGCGTGAAAAGTCGGCTCAAGATACGCGCGTAGATGCTGCCCGAACAAGAGGTCCCGCACACCAAGAGACAAGTGTTTCCCGAGTGTTCGCCGGATTTAACCTGGTTGACGGAGAACACCGCCCCGGCGCGTGCGGCCGGTCCGCTTCGCCGCCGTGGCCGCCGGGCCGCCGCGTCCCCGCCGGGCGGCGCGGGACCACCGGCCGGGGCCGGGGAGCCCGGCGGGAGCGGGCCGGTAGAGTGGGCGGGTCGTCATCATGCCCGTATGGAGGGAAGCCGGTGCGAATCCGGCACTGGCCCGCAGCCGTGAGCCGTCGTCGCCGGCGGCGAGTCGGAATGCTCCGTACGCGGTCGTGACCGGCTCGTGCCACCGGCAACCGCCGGGGCGGGCATCGTCGAGGTACACGAGGCCGGAGCCCGGTGCCCCGGTGTGCCCGGTGTCCGGCCCGTGCAGGAGAGGCAGGGCTTCCGTGCGGGTCCTGCGTGCTCAGACCCCGCGAGCCCGGCAAGACCCGAACGAGAGGCGCCAGCAGCCATGACCACCGTTCGCCGCGGCACCGCGGCGCTCGCCGTATCCGCCGTGCTCTGCGTGGTGTTCGCCCCGGCCGCCTTCGCGGGCGGCGACGTCCCTCCCGCCTCCGGGTCCTCGGCCTCCCCTGCCGCCTCCCCCTCCCCTGCGGCGCCCGCCCCGGCCCCGGCGGTGAAGGTGCCGCACGGGCTGTACGGGGAGAAGGACCCCACGTACGACGGTGTCTGGCGGCAGTCCCTCGCCCTGCTGGGCCAGGCCGCGGCGGGTGTCAGGCCCTCCGACGACGCCGTGCGCTGGCTGAAGGAGCAGCGGTGCGCGGACGGCGGGTTCGCGGCGTTCCGCGCCGACCCGGCCGCGCCCTGCGGCGCGGGCACCCTCGTCGACTCCAACTCCACGGCGGTCGCCGTCCAGGCGCTCTCCTCCCTCGGCGACCAGCGGCCCTTCATGGCGGCGAGCGTGGCCTGGCTGCGCTCCGTCCAGAACAAGGACGGCGGCTGGGGCTACACCCCGGGCACGCCGAGCGACGCCAACTCCACCTCCCTGGTGATCGGCGCGCTCACCTCCGCCGGTGTCCGGCCCACCTCGGTGCGTGTGCCGCGCGGCGATCCGGACGGCAAGCACGCCTACGACGCGCTCGTGGACCTCGCGATCCCCTGCGGCGCCGGTTCGGGCGCGGACGCCGGGGCCTTCGCGTACCAGCGGGACACGGGCGGCAAGCTGACCGCGAACGACGACGCCACGGCGGCGGCCGTACTCGCCGGGCTCGGCAAGCGGCTGGTCAGCGCGCCCGTCACGGCGGGCCCCGCCCCCACCTGCGTACCGGCCACCGGCGCGCAGCGGCCCTCCCCCGAGCGTGCCGCCCGCAACGGCGCCGCCTATCTGGCCGGGGTCCTCGCGGCCACCGGCCACCTCGACCAGCCGCCGCTGCCCGGTACCGAGGGCGGCGACGCCGCGCCGGTGCCGGACATCGGGAACACGGCGGACGCGGTGGTCGCCCTGACGGCGGCCGGTTACGGGGACCAGGCGACCGGGGCCCTGGAGTGGCTGAAGAAGAACTCCGGGACCTGGGCCCAGGAGCAGGGGCCCGCCGCGTACGCCCAGTTGGTCTTCGCGGCGTACGCGACCGACACCGACCCGCACAACTTCGGCGGGATCGACCTCGTGGAGCGGCTGAACGCGACCGGCCCCGCCCCCAAGTCCGTGACGTCCCCGGAGCCGCGCCCCGGCAACGCCGCGGAGAGCGCGATCGCCGACGGCGGCGCCGCGGTGCTCCTGTGGGTGGCGGGGATCGGCGTGGCCGCGGCGCTCGGGACCGGGTTCCTGCTCAGCCGCAGGAAGACCCGGCAGCCGTGATACGCGTGCGGTACGTCCTCGCCGCGGTGGTGGCGCTGGGGCTCGTGCTCGGTACGGGGGCGGGCGGCGCGCAGGCCGCCGGTTACCGCTACTGGTCGTTCTGGCAGGCCACCGGCGGGAGTTGGGCGTACGCCACCCAGGGCCCAGCCGTGCTACGGCCGGCCGACGGCACCGTCACCGGCTTCCGCTTCGCGGTGAGCGCGGACAGCGGGGACGCGGCCCGGCCGCGCACCGCGCCGGACTTCGCGGCGGTCTGCGCCGACACCCCGGCGCGGGACGGCGCCAAGCGGATCGCCGTCGTCGTCGACTCCGGTACGGCGGCGGACGCCCCGGCCGGGGAGGAGCCGCCCGCGCCCCGCGCGCGGTGTGCCCGGGTCGGCGCGGACGCCACCGCCGCCGACGCGCTCGCCGCGGTGGCGAAGCCGCTGCGGTACAACAGCGCCGCGCTGCTCTGCGCGATCTCCGGCTACCCCGGGTCGGGCTGCGGGGAGCAGGTCCCGGACGGGGCGGCGGCACGGACCCCGGCCCCGGACACCACACCGTCCCCGGAAGACACGCCCTCCTCGCGGGCCACGCTCGGGGACGGCCGTACGGAGGCCACCGGCCCCGGGACGGAGGACGGCGACGGCGGTCCCTCGCTCGGCCTCTTCGCGGGTCTCGCCGCCGTGGCGGTGCTCGCCGCCGCCGGGGTGTGGCAGGCGCGCCGCCGGCGCGGCTGAACCGCCCCATGGACCGCACGACACACCGCCCCGCGGGCTCCGCCCCCGCCCGCCGTACGGCGCGGGCGCCCGAGGCGAGCCGGTTCAACGCCCTGCACGCCGGGGCCTGGTGGCTCTGGGCGCTCGGGCTGGCGGCGGCGGCCTCGCGGACGACCAATCCCCTGCTGCTGGGGCTGCTCGTCGGGGTGGCCGGCTATGTGGTGGCGGCCCGCCGTACGGACGCGCCCTGGGCCCGCTCGTACGGGGCCTTCGTCAAGCTGGGGCTGGCCGTGCTCGCCGTCCGGCTGCTCTTCTCGGTCCTCCTCGGCTCGCCCGTGCCCGGCTCCCACCTCCTGTTCACCCTGCCCGAGGCGCCGCTGCCCGGCTGGGCGGCGGGGGTGCGGATCGGCGGCCGGGTGACGGCCGAACAGGTGGTGTTCGCGCTGTACGACGGCGCGAAGCTGGCCACGCTGCTGATCTGCGTGGGCGCCGCCAACGCCCTCGCCAACCCGGCCAGACTCCTCAAGTCGTTGCCGGGCGCGCTCTACGAGGTGGGCGTCGCCGTCGTCGTGGCGATGACCTTCGCGCCGAACATGGTCGCCGACGTCGCGCGCCTGCGCACCGCCCGCCGGCTGCGCGGCCGGTCCACCGGAGGGGTCGGGGCGGTGCTGCGGATCGGGCTGCCGGTGCTGGAGGGCGCGCTGGAGCGTTCGGTGGCGCTCGCCGCCTCGATGGACGCCCGGGGGTACGGCCGTACCGCACAGGTCCCGCCCGCCGTACGGCACACCACCACCGCGCTCACCCTCGGCGGGCTGCTGGGCGTCTGCGCGGGGGTGTACGGGCTGCTCTCCGCGGCGGGCGGCGCGTACGGCACCCCCCTGCTGGTGGCGGGCGCCGTCGCCGCGGCGGCCGGGCTGCGGCTCGGCGGGCGGCGCTCGGTCCGCACCCGCTACCGGCCGGACCGCTGGGGCGCCCGCGCCTGGCTGGTCGCGGGGTCGGGCGCGGCCGTGGCCGCCGTGCTGATCGTGGCGGGCGCCGCCGAACCGGCGGCGCTGCACCCCGGCGTCGTACCGCTGGAGACGCCGACGCTGCCGCTCTGGCCGGCGGCGGGCGTCCTGATCGGGCTGCTGCCCGCGTTCATCGCCCCCGCGCCGGGGCCGCCACCACCGTCCGAGGAGCCGACACCGTGATCCGATTCGAACAGGTCTCGGTGGAGTACACCGACACCACGGGCGGCGGCCCGGCCCCGGTGATCGCCGGGGTGGACCTCACCGTGCCCGAGGGCGAACTGGTGCTGCTCGTGGGCCCGTCGGGGGCCGGCAAGTCGACCCTGCTGGGGACGGTCTCCGGCCTCGTCCCGCACTTCACGGGCGGCACGCTGCGCGGCCGGGTCACCGTCGGCGGCCGGGACACCCGTACCCACAAGCCGCGCGAACTCGCCGATCTCGTCGGCACGGTCGGCCAGGACCCGCTCGCCCACTTCGTCACCGACACCGTCGAGGACGAACTGGCGTACGGCATGGAGTCGCTGGGGCTGGCGCCCGACGTGATGCGGCGCCGCGTCGAGGAGACGCTCGACCTGCTGGGCCTGGCCGAGCTGCGCGACCGGCCCATCGCCACGCTCTCGGGCGGGCAGCGGCAGCGGGTCGCGATCGGCTCCGTACTCACCCCGCACCCCGAGGTGCTGGTGCTGGACGAGCCGACGTCGGCGCTGGACCCGGCGGCGGCCGAGGAGGTGCTCGCCGTGCTGCAACGGCTGGTGCACGACCTCGGCACGACGGTCCTGCTGGCCGAACACCGGCTGGAACGGGTGGTGCAGTACGCGGACCAGGTCATCCTGCTGCCCGGCCCCGGCCTGCCCCCGGTGATCGGCGCGCCGGAGCGGATCATGGCGGTGTCGCCGGTGTACCCGCCGGTGGTGGCGCTCGGCCGGCTGAACGGCTGGGAGCCGCCGCCCCTCTCCGTACGGGACGCGCGGCGCCGGGCGGCGGGGCTGCGCGAACGGCTGGCCGGGACGGAACCGGCGGCGCTCCCCCCGGTACGCACCCGGCCGGACCCCGGCCCCGGGCGGCCGGCGGTACGGCGGACGTTCGGCTCCCTGTTCCACCGGAGCCCCGCGCGGGCCGAGGAGAAGAGCGCGGCCACCGGTGTCGTAGCGGTCGACGGGCTGCGGGTACGGCACGGGCGGACCGAGGCGCTGCGCGCCGTGTCGCTGACCGTCGCGCCCGGCGAGACGGTGGCCCTGATGGGCCGTAACGGCGCGGGCAAGTCCACCCTGCTCGCCGCCCTGGTGGGGACGGTCGCACCGGCCTCCGGGACGGTACGCGTCGGGGGCCACGCCCCGCACCGTACGCCGCCGCGCGAGATGGTCCGGCACGTCGGACTGGTGCCGCAGGAACCGCGCGACCTGCTGTACGCCGAGACGGTCGCCGCCGAGTGCGCGGCGGCGGACGAGGACGCGGGCGCGCCGCCCGGCCGCTGTCTGGCCCTGGTCGGGGAACTCCTCCCGGACATCGCGGGCACCACGCACCCGCGCGATCTCTCCGAGGGGCAGCGGCTGGCGCTCGCGCTCGCCGTGGTCCTGACGGCCCGGCCGCCGCTGCTCCTCCTGGACGAGCCGACGCGCGGTCTCGACTACGCGGCGAAGGCCCGGCTGGTCGCGGTGGTGCGCGGGCTGGCGGCCGAGGGACACGCGGTCGTCCTGGCGACGCACGACGTGGAACTCGCCGCCGAACTGGCCCACCGGGTGGTGATCCTGGCCGACGGCGAGATCGTCGCGGACGGTCCGACGCCCCGGGTGGTGATGTCGTCGCCCGCGTTCGCTCCGCAGGTCGCGAAGGTCATGGCGCCGCAGGAGTGGCTGACGGTGGCGCAGGTGGCCACGGCGCTCGACGCGACGGCGGGGACACCGTGACCGGGCGGGCCGTACCGGCGGCGGCCCCCGGGCGGGCACGGGCGGTGCGCGCGGTGCGGCTGGGGCCGCGCGCGGTCTGCGCCCTCGCCCTGACCGGCGCGACCGGGGTGGCCGCCTTCGGCTGGCCGCTGCTCGCGGCCCCCGGCTCCGGGCTCGCGCACTCCGGCGACGCCCCGTGGCTCTTCGCCGCGCTGCTCCCGCTGCTCGTGGGGGTGGTCGTGGCGACCATCGCCGACTCGGGACTGGACGCCAAGGCGGTGGCGATGCTGGGGGTGCTGGCCGCCGTGGGCGCGGCGCTGCGGCCCCTGGGCGCGGGGACGGCCGGGCTGGAGCCGATGTTCTTCCTGATGGTGCTGAGCGGCCGGGTCCTGGGGCCCGGATTCGGTTTCGTGCTCGGCTCGGTGACGATGTTCGCGTCCGCGCTGCTGACCGGCGGGGTCGGCCCCTGGCTGCCGTTCCAGATGCTGGCGATGGGCTGGTTCACGATGGGCGCCGGGCTGCTGCCCGGCCACGCGCGGCTGCGCGGCCGGGCGGAACGGGCGATGCTCGCGCTGTACGGGGCGGGCGCGGCGTTCGCGTACGGCACGGTGATGAACCTCCAGGGGTGGACCTATCTCGGCGGGCTGTCCTCGGGCGTCTCCTTCCAGCCGGGCGACCCGCTCCAGGCCAACCTGGCGCGCTTCCTCGCGTACTGCGCGGCGACGTCCTTCGGCTGGGACCTGGGCCGGGCCGTGCTGACGGTCGTACTGACGCTGACGGTCGGACCCGCGCTGCTCAGGGCGTTGCGCCGGGCGACGCGCCGGGCGGCGTTCGACGCGGAGGCGGCCTTCGAGGGCGCGGCGGCCCCGGAGGAGGAGCGGGCTCGGAGGCGTGCGGAGGGGGACACCCCCGTCCGTCCCTGAACGGTCCGTCCCCGTCGGCACCCTGAACCCGTCAGTCCCTGAACCCGTCCGCACCCTGAACCCGTCCGCGCCCTCCGGCTCCGGCCGTCCCCGCTCCTCCCGCGTCTACTCCCGCGCCGCGCCCGCGGTCTTCACCGGCACCCCGGTTCCGGCGCCGGAACCGGAGCCGGCCCCCGCGCCCGCGCCGTCCGGCGCCGGGGTGGCGTCGTCGGCGGCCTCCCGGCTCCTCGGGAACGGGTCGGCCTTCGGCACCGCCCTCGGCAGCAGCCGCCGCGGCCCCGCCAGCAGATACGTCAGCCCGAAGCCCGCGCCCACGACCGCGGCGCCGCCCACCGCGTCCAGCACCCAGTGGTTGGCGGTGGCGACGATGGCGCACACCGTGAAGAGCGGGTGGAGCAGCCCGAGGAGCTTCATCCACATCCTGGGCGCGAGGACCACGATGACCACGCCGCACCACAGCGACCAGCCGAAGTGCAGCGACGGCATCGCCGCGTACTGGTTGGTGAGCGCCGTCAGCGCGCCGTAGTCCGGGTTGGTGAGGTCCTGCGGGCCGTGCACGGTGTCGATGAACCCCATGCCGGGCATCAGCCGGGGCGGCGCCAGCGGGTAGAACCAGAAGCCGACGAGCGCCAGGACGGTGGCGAAGGCGAGGGAGGTACGGGCCCAGCGGTAGTCGGCGGGGCGGCGTACGTACAGGACACCGAGGATCGTCAGCGGGACCACGAAGTGGAACGACGTGTAGTAGAAGTTGAAGAAGTTCTCGGCCCACTTGACGTCCACGACCGCGTGGTTGACCCAGTGCTCGATGTCGATGCCGAGCGCCCGCTCGATCCCGTGGATCTGACGGCCGTGCTCCTCCGCCGCCTCCCGGCCGCCGGTCGCGGCGAGCCTGATGTGCGAGTACACCGAGTAGCCGACGCGGATGGCCAGCAGTTCGAGCAGCAGGTTGGGGCGGCTGACCAGCCGCTTCCAGAACGGGATCAGCGGGACCCGGCTCCAGCGGGCCGGCGCGGCGCGCGCGTACTCGGTCGGGACCGGCCGGTCGAAGCGGGGCGAGGCCCGCGTCAGGAACGGCACCGCGCAGGCCGCCGCGAGCGCCGCGATCAGCGGCACGTTCTCCCGGAGCGGAGCGAGCACGGCCATGTTCGGCAGCATCATCCTGCCCGGCAGCGTCATCACCAGGACCACCACCGCGGGCCACACCAGCCGGTCCCTGGACCGGGTGCCGACCCGGCCGACCAGCGCCAGCAGCACCCACAGGAGCTGGTGCTGCCAGGCCGTCGGGGAGACCGCGACGGCCACGCAGCCGGTCAGCGCGACGGCCAGCAGGAGCTGTCCGTCCCGCGCGTAGTGGGCCGCCCTGCGCAGCCCGAGCACGGTGACGGCGGCGGCGAGGACGAGGACGAGCACGACCTCCATCGGCCCTTCGAGACCGAGCCTGAGCAGCGCGCCGTGCAGGGACTGGTTGGCGAGGCTGTCGGCGCGCTCGCCGAGCCCCGCGCCCGCCACATGGTGCACCCAGTACGCCCAGGAGTCGTTCGGCATCGCGGCCCACGCCAGCGCCGTCAGCGCCGCGAAGCTCCCCGCCGAGGTGAGCGCGGCCTTCTTCCGTCCGGTCAGCCACAGCAGCGGGGTGAAGAGCAGTACGGCCGGCTGCAACGCGGCGCCGAGGCCGATCAGTACGCCGGACGCGCGTTCGCCGCGTACCGCGAAACAGCCGAGGAGCACCAGCAGGACGGGGATGATGCTGGTCTGCCCGAGGGAGAAGCTGTTGCGCACCGGCAGCGAGAGCATGAGCAGGCTGATCGCGACGGGCGCGGCGAGCAGTCCCGTACGGCGCGACAGCTCACCCGGCAGCGCGCGGCGGGCGACCACCAGACCGAGGGCCACGACCAGCAGCAGGGTGCCGAGGGTCCAGGCGACACCGAGGCTCTGCTCGGCCGACCTGGCCAGGGGTTTGAGGGCCAGCCCGGCGAACGGCGTACCGGTGAACCTGCCGGTGTCGTAGAGCGAACCCGTCACATGGAGGACGCCGTTCTCCCCGATCCAGGTCTCCAGATCCGTGAGCCGTTCCCCGGGCGGCTGTCTGAGCACCACCGCCGTCTGCCGTACCGCCAGCACCGCGGCGAGCAGCCAGAGCACGATGCGGGCCGTACCGAGACCGGTCCCCGCCGTACCTGCCGCCACCCCGCCGTGCACGCTGTGTTCTGCATTCACCACGCCGCGCCGACCCTCCGTCCGAAAACCCCGTCCTTGGGGCATAGAGCGTCGCACTGCCCCGTGGAGAAGACCACGGCAACCCCCTCTTCACCTGACCGTCACCCCTCTTTCCGTGCGACGCACGGGACGCCGGGGGCCGAGGGAGATGCGGGAGAGCCACGAACGGGATCAAGATGAGGCCGCACGCACCTCACGTACACCACGCACCTCCGACCCACCGCACACCTCACGCATCTCCGAAACGATTGAGAGGCCCGTATGTCACAGGGAGACCAGGGACAGCAGGGGGACCAGGGACAGCAGAGCCGGTGGAACGCGGTCGACCACTTCTTCACCGACCGGCTCGCCCCCGCCGACGAGGCGCTCTCCGCCGCGCTCGCCGCCAGTGAGGCGGCCGGTCTGCCGGCCATCAGCGTCGCCCCGAACCAGGGCAAACTGCTCCAGCTCCTCGCCCGGACGCAGGGCGCCAGGACGATCCTGGAGATCGGCACGCTCGGCGGCTACAGCACCATCTGGCTGGCCCGCGCGCTGCCCGAGGACGGCCGGCTGATCTCGCTGGAGTACGACCCCGCCCACGCCGAGGTGGCCAGGGCCAATCTGGCGCACGCCGGTCTCGACGGGATCGCCGAGGTGCGGACCGGGGCCGCCCTGGACACCCTGCCGGTGCTGCTGGCCGAGGGCGCGGGCCCGTTCGACTTCGTCTTCGTCGACGCGGACAAGCGGAACAACCCGCTGTACGTGGAGTGGGCGCTGAAGCTCACCCGGCCGGGCAGCGTCATCGTCGTGGACAACGTCGTACGGAGCGGGGCGGTCGCCGACCCCGGCAGCACGGACCCCTCGGTGCTGGGGACGCGGCGGATGATCGAGGAGATGGCGGGCAATCCGCGGCTGTCGGCGACGGCGGTGCAGACGGTCGGCACCAAGGGGTACGACGGGTTCGCGCTCGCCCGCGTCCTGTCCTGACAGGGCGGGGGCGGGGGCGGGCACGGATCCGCGGGACCCACCTGCCCCGCCCGACCCACCTGCCACACCTGCCCCGCCGGACCCACCGGCCCGGGAGACGGGCGGAGGGGGCGGGCCGTCCCTTGCCCGCCGCCTCCCGTCTCGGTACGGGTGTGTCAGACCCGCAGCAGTCGCTGTGTCATCTCGCGGTAGCTCTGGAGGGCGAGCCGCAGCTCCTCCGTGTCGGAACCCTCCGCCGCGCGGGCGTCACGGTCCCCGTCCCAGCCGGCGCGCAGCGAACGCGGCCGTTCGGCGAGCGCGGTCGTGAGCTGCCGGGCGGCCTCCTCCAGCACGCCCGCCGCCTCCTCGACCGACCGGCGCGGCCCGTCGACGAAGGAGTTCAGGGCCTCCTGGAGCCGCTCGGAGAGCCGGTCGCCCTCGTCCCGGGGGAACAGCCGCTCCTCCCCTTCCGGGGCACCGGCCTTCGCCGGGGGCGCGGGGGACGCCTGCGCGGAGTGCACCGGGTCCTGCGTGGGCGGCGGCTGCGTCGGCAGGGTCCGGGTCGGCGTCGGCCCAGCCGTCGGGGCCTGGGCCGCCGGGGTCTCCCCCGTGCCGGGCGTCCGGGCGGTGGAGCCGGGCGCCGCGTCGGGCGCGTGGAGCGGCTTCACCGGGGTCACCGCCGTGGGCGATGCCGCCGCGCCCCGCGGGGGCGCCGGGGGCGCCGCGGAACGCGGCTCGCGTGCCGCAGCCGTCCGGGACTCACGGGTCCCGTGCGTCTCCTGTATCCCGTGCGTCTCGTTCATCCCGTTCGTCTCGTTCATCTCGTGCGTCTCGTGGTTCTTCGTGTCACTCTTCCGCTGGTCGCTCATCACGCACCACTCCCTTTGGGCCGCAGTGAGAAGTTCCGGTTCCGCCCGGTGCCCCGGGACGTGCGGCCGTCGCCGCCGTCGTCGCCCGGGTGGGCGAGGATCAGTCGTTCGAAGAGCTCCCGCGCGCCGACCATCGCCTCGCGCAGCTCCTCCGTACTCGTGCCGCGGCCCTCGTCCGAGACCGCGTGGTGCACCCTGCGGTAGCCGTCGACCGCGTGCGCGTGGTGGACGGAGAGGGCGTCGATCTGGGCGTCGTGGTCGGTCCCCGCGGGGTAGCCGCGCTCCTGCGCCAGCCGGGCCACCAGGCGCTCGGCCTGTGCCACCGCTTCCTGCGGCGCGTCGACGAACCGCTCCTGGAGACCGGCCCATTCGGCCACGTACTGTTCGCGCTTCTCGTCCGGGAGAGGCTGGTGCCGCAGCCGGCCGTGGCGCTCGACCCGCTCGCCCAGCTCACGCTCGGCGGCCTTGGCGTCGCCGTCGTGCCGGGCCAGGACACGGTCGTACTCCGGGCCGAACCGCCGCTTCAGGGCGCCGCGTCCGCCTGCCCTGCCAGGTCCCGTGTAGAGGACCGCGGCGACGATCGCCACGAATCCCACGATCAGAGCGACGACGATCAGAACAGTGGACATGTGTGCCTTCCTGGTTCCCGGCCGGCTCGTGCCGCGCCGTGTCGTGTCGGCTCTTGCTCGTGGAGTCGGGTTGCCCGTAATCCACTGGCCAAACGGCGCCGTACGCCGGTAGGAAGACGACCATGAACTGGTCGGTCCGCCCCGAACCCTTCGCCACGTCCGACGCCACCCGGCTGCGCCGGGACTACTACGCCGAGGTCGCGGGCCGGTACTGGCGGCGGCCCGCGACGGAGGCGGAGATCGACGAGGGCCTGGCGGACGACCCGCCCGACCGCCTCGCCCCGCCCACCGGCGCGTTCGTGGTCGGCCGGTACGGCGACGGAGGCGGGGACGAGGGTGTGGCCGCCTCCTGCGGCGGGGTACGGCTGCTCGACGCGGCGACCGCCGAGCTGACCCGCGTGTACGTGAGCCCCGCCGTGCGGCGGACGGGCGGCGGGGCGGCGCTGCTGACCGCCCTGGAGGACGCCGCGCGGCGGCTCGGGGCGCACCGGCTCGTCCTCGACACACGGCTCGATCTGGTCGAGGCGCGGGGGCTGTACGTGAAGCGGGGGTTCCGGGAGATCCCGGCGTACAGCTCGGGACCGTACCGGCAGATCTGGTACGGCAAGGAGCTGACCGCGCCCGCCGGGCGGTAGCGCGGCTCAGGCGGCGTGGTCCCTGGGCGGCGGGGCCATGGGCTGTTCGCCGTCGGAGCCGCACAGTTCGCCGTTCAGCTCCTTCACCAGCGCCACCAGATCGGTCGGCCGGTCGGCCGCCCACCAGTCCCCCAGCAGTTCGGCGAGCGATTCCTCCCGGGCGGCGGCCAGCGCCGCGGCGGTCTCCTCACCGCGTTCCGTGAGCGTCAGCTCCACGCCCCGGCGGCGGGTCAGCCCGCGCTCCTCCAACTGCCGGGACGCGTCGGTGACGGTCCGCAGCGACACATTGGTGCGCTCGACGAGCGCGGCGGGCTGGACGACACCCTCGCGCCGGACCCGCAGCAGCAGCCAACTGGCCGCCGGGAGCAGGTCGTACCCCGCCTTCTCGGTGATCGTCTCGTAGACGCTGCGGCGGCCCTCGCGCGTGCCCAGGACGGACAGGGCGCGGGCCACCTCGTCGCGCGAGGAGCGCTGGACGGGGTTGGACGCCAGGGTCTCGGTGATCTCCGGCGCCGTCACGGAGCCGCGCAGGGTGTCCTCCTTCAGGAACCAGGCGACGGCGAAGGCGAGGAGCGCCACCGGCACGCCGTACAGGAAGACGTCGGTGATGGACGTCGAGTAGGCGTGCAGTACGGGGCCGCGCAGCGCTGCGGGGAGCTTTCCGAGGGAGCCGGGGTCGGCGGCGAGCTGCCCGGTCCCGGCGCCGGGCGGCAGCGGCTTGCCCGCGAGGGCGTCGGCGAGCTTGTCCCGGAGCAGGTTGCTGAAGATCGTGCCGAAGACGGCGACGCCGAAGGAGGCGCCGATGGAGCGGAAGAAGGTCGCGCCGGAGGTGGCGACGCCGAGGTCCTGGTAGCTGACGGCGTTCTGTACGACCAGGACGAGCACCTGCATGACGAGCCCGAGCCCGGCGCCGAAGACGAAGAGGTAGGCGCTCATCTCCCAGGTGCCGGTGAACTCGGTGAGCTGGTGGAGCAGGAGCAGCCCGACGGCGGTGACACCGGTGCCGAGGATCGGGAACACCTTCCAGCGGCCGGTACGGCTGACGATCTGGCCCGAGAGGGTGGAGGTGATCAGCAGGCCGAGGACCATGGGCAGCAGATGGACGCCCGACAGCGTGGGGCTGATGCCGTGGACGATCTGGAGGAACGTCGGCAGGTAGGTCATCGCCCCGAACATCGCGAAGCCGACGATGAAGCTGATGCAGGCGACGAGCGTGAAGGTCCTGAGTCCGAAGAGGCGCAGGGGCAGTACGGGTTCGGCCGCGCGCCGTTCGACCCGGATGAAGGCGGCGAGCAGCACCAGGCCGAGGACGGCGAGCCCGATGGTCTCGGCGGAGCCCCAGGCCCAGGTGGTGCCGCCGAGGGAGGCGACGAGGACGAGACAGACGGCGACGGACGCGATGAGGAAGGTGCCGAGGTAGTCGATGGTGTGCCGGGTCCGGTCCACCGGGATGTGCAGCACGGCGGCGATGACGAGCAGCGCGACGACGCCGAGGGGCAGGTTGACGTAGAAGACCCAGCGCCAGCTCAGATGCTGGGTGAAGAAGCCGCCGAGCAGCGGTCCGAGGACGCTGGTCGCGCCGAAGACGGCGCCGAACAGGCCCTGGTACCTGCCGCGTTCGCGGGGGGTGACGAGGTCGCCGACGATCGCCATGGAGAGCACGATCAGACCACCGCCGCCCAGCCCCTGGAGCGCGCGGAAGGCGATGAGCTGGGTCATGTTCTGGGCGATGCCGCAGAGCGCGGAGCCGATCAGGAAGATGACGACGGCGGTCTGGAAGAGCTTCTTCCGGCCGTACTGGTCACCGAGCTTGCCCCAGAGGGGGGTGGCGGCGGTCGAGGCCAGCAGATACGCGGTGACGACCCAGGAGAGGTGTTCCAGACCGCCGAGATCGCTGACGATGGTCGGCAGTGCGGTGGAGACGATGGTCTGGTCGAGCGAGGCGAGCAGCAGGCCCATGAGCAGCGCGCCTATCGCGAGGAGGACGGTGCGCGGGCTCCGCCCCGTGCCGGGGGCCGCGCTGACGGCCGGGGTGGTCACTTCCTGAGCCATGGGGACAACTCCTCGGGTGCACTGGTCGCCTGTGGCCGGCTGGACCGGCCGGGTGGGGCTGGGGCCGGGGCCGCGCGATGCGTCGTGGGGGGGGCGGCGTCGACACGTCGGCGGGGGGGCGCCGACGGACCGGCACCGGGCCGTTGTCCGTACGCGGTCGGTCCACCGGATTCCATCCTGGCCGCTCTGTCCCGTTATGGCCTGCCGAGCGGCGGCCGATGCCGTCCGGGTGCGCGTACGCGCGTCATGCGGGGGCTGCATAATCGGCGGCAGTTCAAGGGGAGGGGAACCCAAGGTGTCAGGACAGCTCTGTCCCGGATGCGGTACGCCGCCGGGCGCGGAGGAGAGACCCGGCTGCGGCTGCGGGGAGTCGGGGGCGGCGGAGTCCCACGCGCCGGAGCCGGGAGCGGCGGAGTCCCACGCGCCGGAGCCGGGGGCGGCGCCTCCGGAATCCACGCCGGCGGAGCCCACCGCACGACCGGACTCCACCGCACCACCCGCGTCCACCGCACCACTCGCACCACCCGCGCCGCCCGCACCACCCACGTCCACCGCACCACCCGCACCCACCGCACCACCCGCATCCACCGCGCCGTCGGAATCCACCGCAACGGAGTCCACCGCGATGGCCGAACAGGGCGCCCGCGAGGCGCAGGACGCGGAGATCGCCGAGTCGGAGGACTTCCATCCGCTGCGCGTACGGCCGTACGTGAAGCTCGGCGACCAGGAGACGCGCGCGGCGCCGACGTCCTTCCGTACGGCGGGCCCGATGCCGCCGCTCACCCCCACCGCCGTGCCCGCGCCGGCGCCCGCCTCCGCCGAACCGCCGGGCGCGCCGTTCCCGCCCGCCCGGCCGCCGGCGGGGCGCCGTACCGCGCTGCGGCTCCTCGCGGCCGGCACGGTGGCGGTGGCCGTGGTCGGTACGGCTGCCTTCGCCGGGGGGCTGTTCGCGGGGGCCGACCGTGACGAACGGGCGGTGCCCGGCACGATCAGCACCTGGCTGCCGTCGGCCAACGACGGGGCGACGGAGGAGGCGCCCGCACCGGCCTCCCCGTCGCCCGGCGCGTCGACGGGGCCCACGGACGTGACGCGGTCGCCGTCGGCGGAGGCCACCCCGTCCGCGCCGGCGTCCTCCCGCGCGCCGGAACCGTCCGCGTCCCAGGAGCCGCCGGCCTCCGCCACGCCGAGCGGGCCCGCGGAGACCTCGGCGGCTGCGCAGCCGGGCGGGGCTGCGGGCGCCACACTGGCCCCCGGCGACTCCGGCGACGAGGTGGTGGAGCTTCAGTTCAGGCTGGTGTGGGTCGGCCTGTTCCACGCGCGGCCGGACGGCAGGTACGACCGGACCGTCGAGGACGCCGTACGCCGCTTCCAGCAGACGCGGAACCTCCAGGAGGACACCGCGGGCGTCTACGGCCCCCGGACCCGGCTCGCCCTGGAGAACGAGACCCAGGGGTACGGGCAGGGGTACGGGGGGAACGTCCCCGGGTCCGGGAAGGGCTACGGGCAGGGGTACGGCGCGCGCGGCTGAGGGCTCTTTGTACAATGACGAAACAAAGTGGCTTCGCCCGTTCACCTGACCGACGGGTGGAGTCACTTTGTTCCGGGCCCGTACGTCCGTACACGGCCGTACGGTCGTACCGCCCGCCGACGATTTGTCCCGCCCCGCCCAGCCCGGAGACGCCCGTGAAGCTCGACGCCGTCAAGGCCCTGCTCCTCGACATGGACGGCACCCTCGTCAACTCCGACGCCTCCGTCGAGCGCTGCTGGACGCGCTGGGCGCGGGCCCACGCGCTGGACCCGCGCGAGATCATGAAGGTGGTCCACGGCCGTCAGGGGTACGCCACCATGGCCGTTCTGCTGCCGGACCGCCCGATGGAGGAGAACCTCGCCGACAACCGCGCGATGCTCGCCGAGGAGATCGCGGACACGGAGGGCGTGGTGCCCGTTCCGGGCGCCCCGGAGTTCCTGGCGGAGATCACCACGCTGCCGCACGCCCTGGTGACTTCGGCGAACGTACCGCTGGCGGAGGCCAGGATGACCGCCGCCGGGCTCCCGATGCCGAAGATCCGCGTCACGGCCGAGGACGTCACGGCGAGCAAGCCCGACCCGGAGGGCTTCCTCCTGGGCGCGGCCTCGCTCGGCGTACCCGCGCAGGACTGTGTGGTGTTCGAGGACTCCGAGGCGGGCATCGCGGCGGCGCGGGCCGCGGGGATGCGGGTGGTGGGCGTGGGGCCGCGCGCGGCGGCGATGGCGCCGGACGCCCATGTCCAGGACCTGACGGGGCTGCGGGTGGAGCCCCTGCCGGACGGCGGACTGGTCCTGCACATCGACGGGTGACGGCGGCGTCGCGGGGGCGCCTCACACGTCCCGGTTCAGCCGCCCCCGCGCCACCAGTTCCAGCACCACGCTGACGGCCACCGCCTGCACCGCCATCAGCGCCACGAGCACGAAGAGCTGCACCGCCCCGGCCAGTACGGGGGACGCCCCGCCCAGCAGCATCCCCACGAACGCCCCCGGCAGCGTGACGAGCCCCACCGTGCGGGTCTGGTCGAGCCCCGGCAGCAGCGCGTCCGCCGCGGCCGGCCTGGCCACCTCCATCCGCGCCTCGCGGTCGAGCAGCCCGAGCGCCATCCCCGCCTCGACCTCGCCGCGCCGCGCGTGGAGTTCGTCGAGCGCCCGGCGTCCGCCCAGGACCGTCGCGGTGAGCGCGCCGCCGATGAGGATGCCCGTCGTGGGGATCAGGGCGATGCCCTTGGCCGGTACGACACCGGTCAGCAGCAGGACCGCCATCACGGGCGCCACCCCGGCCCCGATCGGCAGGGCGGCCCACCACCAGGTCCCGTTCGCGGTGACGCGCCGCCCTGCGGTCCGTACGGCGACGGCGTACATCAGCGCGACGAAACCGAGCAGCGGCGGTACGGAGCCGATCACCCAGCCGATCACCAGGGAGACCGCGCCGAGCTGGAGCGTGGCCCGCACCCCGGCGACGGCGATCTCGCGGCCCCGCCCGAGACGGGCGAGTCCGGCCACGGCCACCGCGGCGATCAGCAGCAGGCCGAGCACGACTCCGAACGTGATATCGACCCGCAGCAGCACGTGCCCATCCTAGCTGTGCCCTAAGTCAACTTTGCCCGCGTAAGCCCGAATTGTTTTCCCGTCAGAAACAACCAGAACCCACCAACCTCTTGATGTGACGTGTCCATGTCGCCACTCTGTTACCTGAAGCCCTCCTTCCGGAAACCCGCCGAGGCAACGATGGCGACCGGGCTCACCGGCCGAGCCCCACCTCAGCTCTTCAGCTCCGCTTCACGGCCTCATGTCAGGTTCCGCAGGTTCCCCCCACTTCAAGGGAGTTCGCATGTCTGGTGTCTACGCGCGTCGAATGCGCCGCTTCGCCGTTCTCTCGGCGACCGCCGCCATCGCCGCCACCACCACCCTGCTCACCGCCCCCGCGGCGCAGGCCGCCATGCCCACACCGGTCAGCGCCGCCACGGCCCGCACCTACCTCGGCACCCTCACCGTCCAGGCGGAAGGTTCCTCCAGCGGTTACAGCCGCGACCTGTTCCCGCACTGGATCACCCAGTCCGGCACCTGCAACACCCGCGAGGTCGTCCTCAAGCGCGACGGCACGAACGTCGTCCAGGACTCCGCCTGCGCCGCCACCAGCGGCAAGTGGTACTCCCCGTACGACGGCGCCACCTGGAGCGCCGCCTCCGACGTCGACATCGACCACATGGTGCCGCTCTCCGAGGCCTGGAAGTCGGGCGCCAGCAGCTGGACCACCGCCCAGCGCCAGGCGTTCGCCAACGACCTGACCCGCCCCCAGCTCATCGCGGTCACGGACAACGTCAACCAGTCCAAGGGCGACAAGGACCCGGCCAACTGGATGCCGCCGCTGGCCTCGTACAAGTGCACCTACGTCCGCGCCTGGGTGCAGGTGAAGTACTACTACAACCTCAAGGTCGACTCCGCCGAGAAGACCGCGCTCACCAACGCCCTGAGCGGCTGCTGACCCACCCCGGGCCCACCGCCTCTCCCCCCACCCTCCCCGTCGGTTCCGTACGTGACCTGTACCGTACGGAACCGACGGGGAGGACGGACGAAGGTACGGAGGAACTGTTCCGGCCGGCCCTCCGCGGGAACGAGCGGCGCACGGGAGAGACGACGGATGAGCGAGCTGCCACCGGACCTCAAGTTCATCGCCGAGGGCATGATCCGCGGGTCCATGGGGCTGGTCGAGACCATGCGGGGTGTGCGGGACAGCGCCATCGGCGCCTTCCACGAACTGGACCGCCAGAAAGGTATGGCGGGGGACGACGACGCGGGCCGCGCCTTCGCGAAGGTCTACGCGCCCGCCGCGCGCACCACACTGAACCAGATCGGCTTCGGCGCACACGTCCTGGGCGCCACGTCCGGCGGGCTGATGCGCACGGCCCGGGAGTTCATGGCTCAGGAGAACGCCACCGTCTCCGCGTTCCTGGGCGGGCAGGCAGATCTGTCGGTCGGCATGGGAGACCCGGGAGAGGACTGCCCGGAGAACTACCTCGGACTCGGCAACGAGTTGCCGGAAGTGGTGGGCGACACCGCCTGGTACTCCCAGTACGCGCCCGGCGGCGGAAGCGAGCGTTTCCGCGGTTCGCCGGAGAAGCTGCGCGACGTGGCCGGGACGTGGCGGCACGTCGGCACACTGCTGGACAGGTTCCTGGGGGACGCCCAGACGTACGCCTCCACAGCGGACAAGGCGCACTCGGGTGAGGCGGCGGACGCATTCCGGACCTACTTCAAGAACTGTGTCGGGTTCACCGGCCCGCCTGCTCAGGCCCAGCAAGACGAACCTCTCGTCGCCAATCTGGTCGCCGCCTCCCAAGAGCTGGCGAAGGCCTGCGACCGGTACGCGGAGCACGTCGAGGCCGCCCTGTGGAAGATCCGGGAACACCGGCTGGACCTCATGGCAGTGGACATGCCATGGGACAGTCCCATGTTCGGCGGCAACGGTTTCGACGGCGGACTCCACGATGCGGTGCTCGAAGACCCCTGGATCCACCGGCTCGGAGACGTCGCACACGCCCTCGACTCCTCCGAGGGGCGCGTCAAGTTGCCGGAAGGTTCCGGCGACCCACGCGCCCCTGGCTTGCCGCTTCTCCCGCTCATCCCCGCACCCGTACCGGTACCGCTGGTTCTCGCTTCGTACCAGGGCGGGCTGCCGGGAGTGCTCCCCATGGGACAGGGCGTTGATCCCGGCATCCCTTCCCGGGATCCGATTCCACCGGACCCGGCGTCGGGACACCGCATCCTCCCACCGGCGGAACAGACACGCTTCCGCACCTGGATGCGGACGCTCAACGGCGGAGGGTTCGCCGGAGGAGGCGGCGCGGCCAACCCCGACAACGCCTATCAGCTCAGGATCGCCGGTTACCCCGAGCGCGAGCTGCCACTGCCGGCCGGGGCCACGGGCCGCAGCGGCAAGGGGCTCATGGCCGACGGTCTGCGCCCTGAGGACGGCTACGCGGTCGAGGCCAAGCATGTGCGGGAGCCCGACTGCAAGAAGACGTTCCGCAGCCTCGGCGAGGTCGACAGGACACTCGCGACGCCCCCCAAGGTCGACAACCAGGGGAAGCTCCGGTTCGACCCGCGTGTCGACGGCATGTACGGCTCGGACGAGCGGGAACTCGCACGCTACCGTGCGGCCATGTCGGATCCCCGCAACAGCGAGATCCGTGGACTGGAGATCGTCACGAACGACAAGGACTCCGCAGGCTACTGGCAGAGCATGATGGCCATGAACAGCGTGAAAGGAACCTCGCGGTACATACCGTGAGAATTAGAGGTGCACATGTCCGAGAACGATGACATCAGGGCGACTTTCCTCTTTCACCCGCCCGTCGACGACGCCGCCGCCTGGCACATGACCCTCGAAGGGTTCGTCCGCGTCCTCACCGAGACCTTCCCGGACGCCTTCACGAAGTACCGCACCAGCCCCCTGCGTGGCAGCGACGCGGTGGACTTCGAGGTGGAGATCGCTCCCGGCACATGGCTGGAGGGCGTCGCGCAGACACCCGTCGAGGACAGCGCGGTGGTCACCCTCGTCGGAGCGACGGCCCACGAAGCCGCCGAGTTCGCCCTCTGGATCCGGAGCAAGCTCCTGCCCTCTCCCGGGCTGCTCCGGTTCGGCAGCGACCGCGCGATGGAAAGCGGGCACGACGCCGAGTGGCTGCTTCCCCCTTCCGACGAGGCGGCAGAGGTCGAAGCCGCCTTCCTGGATCACCTGGAGTCCGTCCGGTAGACGCGACCACCCCTGGCCCACCGCCTCTCCCCCCACCCCCTCCGTCGTCCCGCACAGGGCTTCCGTACCGTACGGGACGACGGAGGACGGGCAAGGACGCCGGAGAGGACAGCGATGACCGGTCTGCGGGTGGGACCCCTGCTGCGGTATGTCGACGGGGAGGGGGCCGGGACGGCGACCGTCTGGGTCGAGGCGGACCGGCCGGTCACCGCCGAGGTGCGGTGCGGCGACGGGGCGGGCGGGGCCTCACGGACCTTTCATGTGGCCGGCCACCACTACGCGCTGATACCCGTGAGCGGCCTCACCCCCGGCACCACCACCCCGTACGAGGTGCTGCTCGACGGTCACCGCGTCTGGCCGCCCGAGGACTCCCGCTTCCCGCCCAGCGCGATCCGCACCCCGCCGCACCCCGGGGACGGCGCCCGTGAGCTGCGGGTCTCCTTCGGTTCCTGCCGCTGGGCGTCGCCCCCGCACGGTGAACCCGATCCGGTCGGGCCCGACGCGCTCGACACCCTGGCCACCCGTCTCGCCGCCGATCCCGCCGCGCCGCGCCCCGACGTGCTGCTGCTCCTGGGCGATCAGGTGTACGCGGACGAGACGTCGAAGGCGACCCGGCGCAGGCTGGCCGCGCGCCGGGATCTGAGCGAGGCGCCGGGCGCGGAGGTCGCGGACTACGAGGAGTACACCCACCTCTACGACGAGTCCTGGACGGACCCGGACGTACGGTGGCTGCTCTCCACCGTGCCCAGTTGCATGATCTTCGACGACCATGACCTCATCGACGACTGGAACACCAGCGCCTCCTGGCTCGCCGACATGCGGGCGCTGCCGTGGTGGCAGGAGCGGGTGCTCGGCGGGCTGATGTCGTACTGGGTCTATCAGCACCTCGGCAACCTCTCCCCCGCCGAGCTGGAGGCCGACGCCCTGTACGCGGCCGTGCGCGCCGCGCCCGACGCCACCGAGCTGCTGCGGGCGTTCGCCGCCGGGGCGGACCGCGACCCGGCGGGCGTGCGCTGGAGCTACCGGCGCGACTTCGGCCGTACCCGGCTGCTGATGGTCGACTCGCGCGCCGCCCGGGTCCTGGACGAGCGGCGGCGCGCGATGCTGGACGAGGAGGAGGCCCGATGGGTACGGGAGCAGGCGCTGGCCGACCGGGACACGTACGACCATCTCCTCATCGGCACCTCGCTCCCCTGGCTGCTGCCGCCCTTCATCCATGACCTGGAGTCCTGGGACGCCTCGCTCTGCCGGGGCGAACGCGGGCCGCGCTGGGCCGGGTTCGGTGAGCGGTTGCGCAGGGCGGCGGATCTGGAGCACTGGGCGGCCTTCCCCGACTCCTTCGAGGAGCTGGCCTCGCTGATCGCCGAGGTGGGCGACGGGGCGACCGCACCGGCCACCGTGTGCGTGCTGTCGGGGGATGTGCACCACGCGTACGTCGCCGAGCCGTCCTGGCCGGGCGGCGCGGGAGCGGGCGCCACGGGCGCCGGCGCCACCGGGCCCGGTCCGCGGGTGTTGCAGCTCACCTGCTCCCCCGTGCACAACTCCGTACCCGCCGTCATGCGGCTCGGCTTCCGCTTCGGCTGGAGCCGTGCGGGACGGTGGCTGGGGCGCGCGCTGGCCCGGCACGGCCGGGTCGTGGCCCCTCAGGTCTCCTGGCGCAGAACGGGCGGGCCCTGGTTCGGGAACCAGCTCATGACGCTCACGCTGCGCGGTCGTGCGGCCGGGCTGGTCCTGGAGCGGGCCCGCGCCGGACGGGCCGGTGGAGGACGGGCCGGTGACGGGCGGGCGGCGGCGGAGCTGGTGGTCGTGGAGGAGCGGGCCTTGACACCGTAGGACGCTCCGGCCGTCCGGACGGCCGCCCGGACAGGGCCTGGCACGCCCGAGATGCGCGACCTCCGCAACATCCCTTCAAATTCCCCACACTATCCGTCCGTTGGCGTTCGAGTACCCTTCGCGTGATCATTCCCACAGGACGTGATCCTTCACCCAAGGGTTCGAACTGACCGCACAGCAACGGCATGATGATGCGGACCATCCGCTTCCAGCACCCCCCATGCCCCGGGAGTCACAGCTTTGTCCGATGTACGGCAGTCCCCGCACCGTTCTCTCGCCGTCGTCGGCGTCGGCCCCCGTGGCACCTCCGTCCTGGAGAGACTCTGCGCGTCCGCGCCCGAACTGGCGCCGGACGTGGAGCTGACGGTGCATCTCGTCGACCCCTCGCCGCCGGGCGCGGGCCGGGTCTGGCGTACCGATCAGCCCGCCGAGCTGCTGATGAACACGGTGGCCTCGCAGGTGACCGTGTTCACCGACGCGAGCGTGGAGTGCGAGGGACCGATACGTCCGGGGCCGAGCCTGTTCGAGTGGGCGGCGGGGCGGCCCGGCGAGCGGCTGGGGCCCGACGACTATCCGAGCCGGGCCGCCTACGGGCGCTACCTGGAGTGGGCGTTCCGTACGACGGTGGAGGGGGCGCCGGGGACGGTGACGGTGGTGGTGCACCGGGCGCGCGCCGTGCGACTGGATGACGACGCCGAGGCGGGGGCCTTCGACCGGGCGGAACCGGCCGTCCCGCGCGTTTCACCCGTTGTGACCGGTGTGCCCGGTCCGCGCGCTCCGTACCGGGCGACGCAGAGTCTCACGCTCGACGATGGCACGACGATTTCCGGTCTCAGTGCGGTCGTGCTCGCACAGGGCCATCTACCGGTGGTTTCCGGTCAGACCCAGGCGACGCTGGCGGAGTTCGCCGCCCGTCACCGGCTGCGATATCTGCCGCCCTCGAATCCGGCCGATCTGGACCTGTCCGGGATCGCTCCGGGCGAGCCGGTGCTGCTGCGCGGACTCGGGCTGAATTTCTTCGACCACATGGCGCTCCTGACGGCCGGCCGCGGCGGCATCTTCGCGCGGGACGCGGCGGGCGTTCTCGTATACCACCCGTCGGGGCGCGAACCGCAGGTGTACGCCGGGTCGCGGCGCGGGGTGCCGTACCAGGCCCGTGGCGACAACGCGAAGGGCCCGTCGGGCCGGCATCTGCCGCTGGTGCTGACCCCGGATGTGATCGCGCTGTTCCGCAAGCGCGCGGACGCGGGCGATCCGCCGGACTTCCTCCAGGAGATATGGCCCCTGGTCGCCAAGGAGGTGGAAGCCGTCTTCTACGCGGCGGCCTTCGGATGGCCCCTCCCCGGCCCGCCGTCCTCCGGGCCCGGTGCCCCCGACTCCGTGCTGGAGCGGTTCCTGTCGGCGCCGCACGGCAGCCCCCGGGAGGCCGAGGTGCTGGACGCCGCGGGGATCGCCGTCGCCGACCGCTGGTCGTGGGAGCGGATCTCCCGTCCGTACGGCGACGAGACCTTCCGCGACCCGGCGGACCACCGCGCCTGGCTCCTGGCCCATCTGCGCAAGGACGCGGCCGAGGCGGCGCTCGGCAATGTCGCGGGTCCGGTCAAGGCGGCACTGGACGTGCTGCGCGACCTGCGCAACGAGCTGCGGCTGATCGTGGACCACGCCGGTCTCTCCGGCGTCTCCCGCCGCGACCATCTCGACCGCTGGTACACACCGCTGAACGCGTTCCTCTCCATCGGGCCGCCCCGTCGCCGTATCGAGGAGATGGCCGCCCTGATCGAGGCGGGCGTGCTGGACGTGATCGGCCCGCGGATGGCCGTACGGACGGCGGACGGCGCGTTCCTGGCCGAGTCCCCCGACATACCGGGCTCCACCGTCCGGGCGACCACGCTCGTGGAGGCGCGGCTGCCGGAACCGGATCTGCGGCGCAGCTGTGATCCACTGCTCTCGCGGCTGCTGAAGACCGGGCAGTGCCGGCCGCACACACTCGACGGTTACGAGACGGGTGGGATGGATGTAACACGCCGTCCCTACCGTCTGATAGATCGTCAAGGCGGCGTGCATCCGAGGAGATTCGCGCTCGGGGTGCCCACGGAGGGTGTGCACTGGGTGACCGCCGCGGGCGCCAGGCCCGGGGTGGACTCGGTCATGCTCGCGGACACGGACGCGGTGGCACGTGCCATCCTCCGGGCCGCGACCAGCGACGGCGCGTCATACACGACGCGAATTGATCCCCGACAGAATGTTGAACTTGCAAGCATAGATTAGGCCAGCCTAACGTTGCGGGACGTCACTCGTCGGTCCAGACCTCGCCCCACTCAGTGGTCCAGACCCCGACCGAAGGAGTACAACCCCCCATGTACACACGTCTGAACGCCGCTCAGCCCTATGCCCTGGGGCTGTTCCGCGTGGTCGTCGGGCTCCTCTTCACGTGCCACGGTGCCGGTTCGCTCTTCGGTGCCTTCTCCCGCGAGACGGTCGCCGCCGGCACCTGGCCCGGCTGGTTCGCCGCCGCCATCGAGCTGGTCGGCGGCGCGCTGGTGCTGCTGGGTCTCGGCACCCGCCCCGCCGCTTTCGTCTCCTCCGGCGCCATGGCGTACGCGTACTTCACGGTCCACCAGCCCGAGGGGCTGTTCCCCATAGCGAACAACGGCGAGCTGGCCGCCATGTTCTGCTGGTCGTTCCTGCTGCTCGTCTTCACCGGACCGGGCGCGTTCGCCCTGGACCGGTTCCTCCCCTCGCGGAGTTCGGCCACCGCCGCCGGTCCGCAGAAGCGCGACGAGCGGACGACGGTCGCCGCCTGACCGGCCCTTCCCGCCCCCGCCCGCCCCTGGTAACGGTCCGCCGCCCCGGACCCGTGTGCGACCCTGCCGTCGTCCACGGGTCCGGGGCGCCGACATGCCGCCCCGGACGAACGCTCCGTACCGCACACGCGTACGCTGTGTGGCTCAGCAGCCGCTGCCGCCCACCATGCGACATCGAGGCGCTGCCACGGTACGGGCGGGGGAGTCGGAAAGTGCTGGAGAGTCTGGGGTCGCTGACCGGCAGCCCGTGGATCTACGCCGTGGTCGCCCTCTCCGTACTGCTGGACGTGTTCCTGCCCGTGCTGCCCAGCGGCGTCCTGGTGATCACGGCCGCCACGGCGGCGGCCGCGGGGTCCACCACGGCGACGGTGGCGGGCGCGGCCGGAAAAGTGGCCCATGTCCCGCAGGAAGTACCGTCGTTGATCCTGCTGATGCTCTGCGCGTTCACCGCGTCCGTGCTCGGCGATCTGGTCGCGTTCCGGCTCGGGCGGCGCGGCGGGGACCGGCTCGGCCGGGCCATCGCCCGCTCCCGCCGGCTCACCACCGCGCAGGAACGGCTCGGCAGCGCGCTCAGCGGGGGCGGCGGTGTCCTGGTGGTCATCGCCCGCTTCGCGCCCGCGGGACGCTCGGTGGTCTCCCTGGGCGCGGGCGCCGCACACCGCAAGGTGAAGGAGTTCCTGCCCTGGTCGGCGCTGGCCGCCGTGGCCTGGACCGGTTACAGCGCGGGGCTCGGCTACTTCGGCGCCCAGTGGGTCGGCTCGTCCTGGATCGGCGCGGCCCTCTCCGTCCTGGCGCTCTGCGCGGCGGGTTCGCTGGCCGCGTACGTGATACGCCGCCCGGGACCGGGCCGGGGCCCGGCCACCGCGTAACGGCCCGAACCGCCGGGGGAGTCCGGTCCTGGCGACCGCGCGGGGCCGTTCAGGGCCTGCGGCCGCGGAAGGTGCGGCGCAGGTCGTCCACCCAGGCGTCGGGGTTCTCCCAGGGGACGAAGTGGCCGCCGCGGTCGTGGGCGTTGACGTTGACATGGTGGAACCACGCGGCCTGCGGGCCGTCCGTGAAGGCGCGGACGCGTTCGGCGGCGGTGTGGACGCCGGGCGGGTTCTCGTACGTGACGAAGGTGAGGCCGACGGGGGCCTCGACGACCGGGGTCCGGTCGTGGGAGGGGGCCCAGGGGTAGCGGTTGGCGTTGGCGTAGTAACGCATCGACGTGGCGATGGAGTTGTTCACCCAGTAGATCGTGGCGTGGGTGAGCAGGTCGTCCTTGGTGAAGACGGACTCCACGTCACCGCCGTTGTCGCTCCAGGCGTGCCAGCGCTCCAGCAGCCAGGCGAGCAGTCCCGCCGGTGAGTCGCTGAGCCCGTGGGCCAGGGTGGCGCCGTCGAGCATGTGCACGGCGAGGTGGGACGCCGAGCGGTGGTCCAGTTCGACGAGGCGGGCGCGGACCTCGGCGGGCTGGTCGTCGGTGAGGGGCCGGTTCCGGGCGAAGTCCCAGGCGCGGGGGCCGGTGAAGAAGTCGAGCGGCAGCCCGGAGCCGATGTGGATGCCGTACAGCTCGTCGGCGTACTTGTGGCCGAGCTGGCTGGAGACGATCCCGCCGATGTCGCACCCCCCGGCGGCGTACTTCCCGTACCCCAGGGTCTCGGTCATCAGGGTGTGCCAGAGGTCGGCGACCTTCCAGAAGTTGACGTCCGGGAAGCCGGTGAGCGGGCCGGGGAAGCCGAAGCCGGGCAGGGACGGCACGATGACGTCGAACGCGTCGGCGGGGTCGCCGCCGAACGCGGCCGGGTCGGTGAGCGGGCCGATCACCTTCGACCAGTGCCAGAACGTCCACGGCCAGCCGTGGGTGAGGATCAGCGGAACCGGGCGGGGGCCGCGGCCGGGCTCGCGCAGGAAGTGCACCGGGACACCGGCGACGTCCACCCGGTAGTGCGCGTGGGCGTTGATGGCGGCCTCGGCGGCGCGCCAGTCGTAGCCGTCCCGCCAGTGGGCGACCAGCTCCCGGAGATAGCTCTCCGGGACGCCGTAGGACCAGTCCCCGTCGGCCTCGTCCGGCGGCGGACGGGTCGACGCCAGCCGGGCGCGCAGGTCGTCGAGGACCTCGTCCGGCACATGGATCGGGGTGGGCTCCAGGGGGAAGGCGCGCGGGCCGGTCACGGCAGGGGGCCGCACCGGGTCAGGACGCCGCGCGGGCGGGGGCGCCCCGGACTTCGAGGTCCTGGAGCAGCCGTGCGGTCGCCCCGGCGATCTCGTCGACGGCCCGGTCGAAGACCTCACGGTTGTGCGCGGCGGGCGCGCGGAAGCCGGAGACCTTGCGTACGTACTGGAGCGCGGCGGCGCGGATGTCCTCCTCGGTGGCCTCTTCGGGGAGGACGGGCGGGCGGAGGGTCTTGATGCTGCGGCACATGCGTCCAGTGTGGACCCGGGGCCCGGCGGGAGGCCAGAGGTGCCCGAAGGGGCGCCCCGGCGGGAGGCCGGAGGTGTCCGGGGGCGTCGCACCCGGCGGCACGGCCGACCGTCGCCCCGGCGGCCCCGCGGTCACGGCGTGCGCGGGCCGGGGTCACGGGGTCGCACGGTCACGGGGTCGTACGGTCATGGGATCGCACGGTCACGGAGTCGCACGGTCGCGGAGTCGTACGGTCGCGGAGTCGTAGGGTCGCGGCGTGTGCGGGGCCGCGACCATGGGGGGAGCGGTAGGGCGGTCACCGGGCGAGCGGGGCCGTGCTGTCCCGTACGACCAGACGCGTGCCGAACTCGATACGGGTGTCCGCCTGTTCCGCCTGCTCGGCCTGGTCGCCCTGGCCCTGGTCGGCGCGGCGCAGCCGCAGCAGCATCCGGGCCGCCTCCTCCGCCATCTCCACCAGCGGCTGGTGGACCGTGGTGAGCGCGGGGCTCGACCACTGGGCCAGCGGGATGTCGTCGTACCCCACCAGCGAGAAGTCCTGCGGGATCCGCAGGCCGAGCACGCGCGCCGCCTCCAGCACACCGAGCGCCTGGAGGTCGCTGCCCGCGAAGATCGCCGTGGGCCGGTCGGGACCCTGGAGGAGTTCCGCGGCGTGGGTGTGACCGGCGCGGACATGGAAGTCCCCGAAGCGCACCAGCGCCGGGTCGACCTCGACGCCCGCCATGCCCATGGCCGAGCGGAAGCCGTCGAGGCGCGCCAGGGAGCAGAGCATGTCCTCGGGGCCGGTGATGACGGCGATCCTGCGGTGGCCGAGGTCGAGCAGGTGGCGGGTGGCGGCGAGGCCGCCGGCCCAGTTGGCGGAGCCGACGGACGGCACATCGGGCTCCGGGTCGCCGGCCGGGTCGATGATCACGAAGGGGATGGCCCGGGACCACAGCTTCTTCTTGAGGTCGTCGGGGAGCGTGGAGAAGACCAGGACGACCCCGAGCGGCCGGCGCCGCAGAACGCCCTCGACCCAGTCGGCGCCCGGGGAGTGCCGGGTGCCGGTCTCGGTGAGGACGACGCTCAGCCCGGTCTCCTTGGCGACGTTCTGGACGCCCCTGATCAGCTCCATCGCCCAGGTGCTGTCCAGTTCGTGGAAGACGATCTCGATGAGCGGGGCCTCGGGGGCGGTGGGGGCGGAGCGGCGGTAGCCGTGGGCCTCCAGCAGCTCCTCGACCTTGCCCCGGGTGGGTGCGGAGACATCAGGGCGCCCATTGAGCACTTTCGAAACTGTCGAAAGAGAAACCCCGGCTTGCGAAGCCACCTGAGCCAGGGTGACCCGGCCTGCACTCGTCTCATCTCGCATGGACTGAAGGATAAGGCACCGGTTGTCGGGCGGAAATCGGTAACGGTTTGGCTGAGTACCGACCGCACTGTTGACCGCTCCTGAGAGGAGTCCTACGGTCACACGCCAGATACTTTCGGCAATGTGGCCGATACTTTCGAGAGGTCGACCGATGAAGGCGATGAAGACTCGCACGACTCGCGCACGGTTTTCCCGGACGGTCGCCGGTGGCGCGGCGCTCGTCCTGGGCCTGGGCCTCACGGCCTGCGGCGGCGGCAGCTCCTCGGGCGGTGCCGGGGAGTTCCACGTACTGGTCTACGGCGACGCCACCAACAAGGTGGAGAAGCAGATCGTCGATACGTTCAACAAGACGTCGAAGGTCAAGGCGGTCCTGGACACGGTCCCGGGCGCCGACTACCAGAAGAAGCTCCAGACCACCATCAGTACCCCGCAGGCGCCCGATGTCTTCTTCAACTGGGGCGGCGGTTCCATCCAGCCCTTCGTGAAGTCGGGCCTGCTGCTGCCGCTGGACGATCTGGTGGCGAAGAACCCGGAGCTGAAGGCGAACTTCCTGCCGTCCGTCTACAACACGGCGGAGATCGACGGCAAGGCGTACGGCGTCCCCATGCGCGGCACCCAGCCGGTGCTGCTCTTCCACAACAAGAAGGTGCTCGCGGACGCGGGCGTCGAGGCGCCGAAGACATGGGACGAACTGCTCGGCGCGGTCGCGCGGCTCAAGGCGAAGGGCGTCACACCGATCGCGCTGGGCGGCGGGGACAAGTGGCCGACGCTGATGTGGTTCGAGTACCTGTACGACCGGGTGGCGGGCCCGGGTCTCTTCAAGGAGGCGCTGGCCGGCGACAAGAAGGTCTGGGAGAGCGCCGAGAGCAAGAAGGCGCTGGGCATGCTGAAGGAACTGGTCGACGCGGGCGCGTTCGGCACGAACTACGACTCGGTGAAGTTCACCGACGGCGGCTCCCCGGCCCTGGTCGCGGCCGGCAAGGCCGGGTTCGAACTGATGGGCTCGTGGGTGTACTCGACCCACCAGAACACCAGCCCGGACTTCGCCAAGAACGATCTGGGCTACACCTCGTTCCCGACGGTCACGGGCGGCAAGGGCGATCCCGCGGACATCGTCGGCAACACCAACAACTTCTACTCGGTGCTGAAGAAGACCGAGCACGCGGACGCGATAGCCGAGTTCCTGAAGCTCATGTACTCGGACGAGTTCGTCAAGGCGCAGCTCGCCATCGGCAATCTGCCGACCACCACGAACACCGAGAAGTTCCTGGACTCGGCCGACAACCCGGCCTATCTGAAGTACCAGTTCGACATGGTCAGCAAGGCGCCCTCGTTCCAGCTCTCGTGGAACCAGGCGTACCCGCCGGCGGCGGACGCCCCGATGATGCAGGCCGTCCAGGAGTTCTTCAACGGCTCGATGGACGCCGACGGCTTCATCAAGGCCATGCAGGCCCTGTCCACCGACTGATCACCGCCTGCCGCCCCTGTCCCCCGCACCCCCCTCTGTCCCCCCGACCCCTGCCCCTTCCCTCCTGATCACCGAACCGATCACCGACCGATCACCGATGGAGAGCGACGTCCGACATGGCCGACATGGTTACTCTCACCGACCCGGTGAAGAGCGCACCCCCAGGAAGACGGAGAGGCGCCCGCTCCTCGCCGGGCAGGGGCCCCGCCGGGCACACGGTGGCCAGGCCCGGACTGCTCTGGGCGCTGCCCGCCGCCGTCTTCTTCGCCCTGTTCGCGATGGTCCCGCTGGTACTGGTCGCGGTCCTCTCGTTCGCCGAGTGGAACGGGCTCGCGGCGCCGCGCTTCGCCGGGTTCGACAACTGGACCGCGCTGGTCCACGACCCGGTGATGATCAAGAGCCTGTGGCTGAGCGTCCTGCTCACCGGGCTCGGTGTGGTCACCCAGACCCCCCTGTCGGTCCTGCTCGGGGTCTGGGCGGCCGGGCGGCAGCGCAACCGGGCGGTGCTCTCCGCGATCTTCTTCGTGCCGCTGCTGCTCTCCGCCACCGCCATCTCCGTACTGTGGCGGGCGCTGCTCGACCCCAACTTCGGGGTGCCGGCGGAGGCGAAGTGGCTCTTCGGCGACGGCAATCTGCTGGGGACCAGGACCGGGGCGATCTGTGTGCTGGTGTTCGTGGCCACATGGCAGTTCACCCCGTTCCACGCGCTGATCCATCAGGGCGCGGCGCGGTCGGTCCCGGAGGTGCTCTACCAGGCGGCGGCGATCGACGGGGCCGGGCGCGTGCGCCAGTTCTTCCACATCACGCTGCCGCAGCTCCGCAACTCGATCATCACCTCGGTGGTCCTGATGGTGGTCGGCGGGCTCACCACCTTCGACACCGTGCTGATTCTGACCCAGGGCGGCCCCGGCACCGACACCAGCATCAGTGCCTACTACATGTACCAGAAGGGGTTCCGGGAGTTCGACTTCGGCCAGAGCGCGGCCATCGCGCTGCTGCTGGTCGTGGTCGCCACGGTGGTCTCGCTGATCATGGTGCGGCTCTCGGGCTACGACAAGATGGCCGGCACGAAGGAGGGAATGTGAGAAGCCTTCCGGTGAAGGGCCGCCCGACGACCGCCACGGTCCGGGCGAGGGGCCGTTCCGTGACCAGCCGCCGTCCGAACTATCTCGCGGGGCTGGGCGCCCTGCTGTGGCTCGGGCTGATCGCCCTCCCGCTGTACGTGATGCTCGGCGCGACCGTCCAGAGCCGCGCGGAGTACAGCGCGAACGGCCCGCTCGCCTTTCCGCGCACCTTCTCCCTCGACAACTACGCGCAGGACTTCTCCAACGGCTTCGGCCGCTACTTCCTCAACACCGTGGCCGTCACGGCGAGCGTGGTGGCGATCGTGCTGCTGCTGGTGCCCCCGCTGGCGTTCTCGATCGTACGGAACCGGGGCCGGGGCACCGTCCGGGTCTTCCGGCTCTTCCTGCTCGGGCTCGCCATCCCCGCCCAGGCGGTGATCGTCCCGATGTTCTACGCGATCAGCAAGGCTGGCCTGTACGACAACCTCATCGGGGTCATCCTGCCGACCGCCGCGTTCTGTCTGCCCGTCTGCGCGCTCATCCTCACCGGGACGATGCGCGACATCACCAACGAACTCTTCGAGGCGATGGCCATCGACGGGGCGACCACCCGGCGCGTCTTCTTCCAGCTCGTCGTCCCGCTCTCCAGGGGCGGGCTGGCGACGATCGTGGTGTTCTCCGCCCTCCAGGCGTGGAACGGCTTCCTCTTCCCCCTCGTACTGACGCAGTCCGAGGAGACCAAGGTCCTCACCCTCGGGCTGTACAACTTCCAGACCGAGCACGGCGTCGACATCCCCGGCCTGCTGGCGGCCGTGGTGCTGTCCACGCTGCCCGTCCTGTTCGTCTACCTGTTCGCCCGCCGAGCCCTGGTCCAGGGGCTCATGGGGGTCGGAGGAAAGTGATCGACAACGTGAGCGCCGACACCACCGACACCACGGCCGTCCCCGCGTCCCTGCCCGTGACTCTCCCCGCGTCCCCGGCCGATGGCCTCCCCGCGTCCCCGGCCGGTGACCTCGCCGGGACGCGGGCGCGCCGGGTCGAGGAGCTGATCGCGGCCATGACCACGGAGGAGAAACTGGCCCAGCTCTACGGGCTGTGGGCCGGGGCGTCCGCCGACGGGGCCGAGGTCGCCCCGCACCAGCACGACATGGACGCCCCGCCCGCCCTCTCCGACCTGCTCCCCCACGGGCTGGGCCAGGTGACCCGCCCGTTCGGCACGGTGCCGGTGGATCCCGCGCTGGGCGCGCTCTCCCTGATGCGTACGCAGGAACGCGTCGTGGCGGCGGGCCGCTTCGGGATCCCCGCCATGGCCCACGACGAGTGCCTCGCGGGCTTCGCCGCCTGGGGCGCCACCACCTACCCCGTGCCGCTTTCGTGGGGCGCGTCCTTCGACCCGGAGCTGGTACGGGAGATGGCCGCCGCGATCGGCCGCGACATGCGCTCGGTCGGGCTGCACCAGGGGCTCGCGCCCGTGCTCGACGTGGTGCGCGACGCGCGCTGGGGGCGGGTCGAGGAGACCATCGGCGAGGACCCGTATCTGATCGGCACCCTCGCCACGGCGTATGTGCGGGGCCTGGAGTCGGCGGGCGTCGTGGCGACGCTGAAACACTTCGCGGGGTACTCGGCCTCGCGCGGCGGACGCAATCTGGCGCCGGTCGGCATGGGCCCCAGGGAGCTGGCCGACGTGGTGCTGCCGCCGTTCGAGATGGCCGTACGGGAGGGCGGCGTACGGTCCGTCATGTCCGCCTACAACGACATCGACGGGGTGCCCTGCGCGGCGGACGAGGGGCTGCTGACCGAACTCCTCAGGGACGCCTGGGGGTTCGAGGGGACCGTGGTCGCGGACTACTTCGGGATCGCCTTCCTCAGGACGCTCCACGGGGTGGCGGGCGACTGGGCCCAGGCGGCGACGGCCGCGCTCACGGCGGGCGTCGATGTCGAACTGCCCACCGTGAAGACCTTCGGGCAGCCGCTGCGCGACGCGATCGCCGAAGGGCGGCTGCCGCTGGGGGCCGTGGACCGCGCGGTGCGCCGGGTCCTGACCCAGAAGGCCGGGCTCGGGCTGCTCGACCCGGAGTGGAGCGCCCGGCCTGCGGCCCTGGCGGGGGCGGACCTCGCGGACACCGAACGGCTGCGCGGCACGGTCACCCTGGACTCCCCCGCGCACCGCGACATCTCCCGCAGGCTCGCGGAGCGCGCGGTGATCCTGCTGCGCAACGACGGGACGCTGCCCCTGTGCGGACGTACGGAGGACGCGGGCTCGGGCGCGGACGTGGGAGTGGGCGCGGGCGTCGCCGTGGGCCCGGACGCCGCCGTGGGCCCGGACGCCGTCGCGGGCCCGGACGCCGTCGCGGGCCCGGCGCGGATCGCGCTGATCGGCCCGCAGGCCGAGGCCCCGACCGCCGTCCTGGGCTGCTACTCCTTCCCGGTCCATGTCGGCCCCCAGCATCCCGGAGTCCCGGCGGGCGTGGAACTTCCCACGCTGCGCGCCGCGTTGGCGGCGGAGTTCCCGGCGAGCGAGATCGTCACGGTGGCGGGCACCGGCGTCGACGGCCCCGCGCCCGCCGAGGGCTTCGGGGCCGCCGTGGAGGCCGCCCGCGCCGCGGACGTCGTGGTGGTCGCGCTCGGCGACCGCGCGGGGCTCTTCGGGCGCGGCACCAGCGGGGAGGGCTGCGACGCGGAGACCCTCGATCTGCCGGGCGCCCAGGGCCCGTTGCTGGACGCGGTGCTCGACGCCGTGCGCGGCACCGGGACCCGGGTGGTGGTCACCCTGCTCGCCGGGCGGCCGTACGTGCTCGGCCGGGCGGTCACCGAGGCCGGGGCGATCGTCCAGGCGTTCTTCCCCGGGCAGGAGGGCGCCCCGGCCGTGGCTGGGGTGCTGAGCGGCCGGATCAACCCCTCGGGCCGCCTCCCGGTGAGCGTCCCCCGGCTGCCCGGGGCGCAGCCGTCCACGTATCTCGCGGCGCCGCTGGCCCGCGCGAGCGAGGTGTCCAGCATCGACCCGACGCCGGCCTTCGGCTTCGGCCACGGGCTGACGTACACGACGTTCGCCTGGTCGGAGCTGACGACGGGCGACCCCCGGCCGGCCACGGACGGCGCGGCGGAGCTGTCCTTCACCGTCACCAACACGGGTGGGCGCGCGGGCGCGGAGGTGGTCCAGCTCTATCTGCACGACCCGGTCGCCTCGGCCGTCCAGCCCGAGCAACGCCTCGTCGGCTACGTACGGCTCCCCCTGGAGGCGGGCGAGCGGGCCCGGGTCACCGTCACCGTCCCCGCCGATCTGGCCTCCTTCACCGGCCGCGACGGCCGCCGCACCGTCGAACCCGGCGCGCTGGAACTGCGGTTGGCGGCCTCCAGCACCGAGGTACGGCTCACCGCCGGGTTCACCCTGACCGGGCCGGTACGGTACGTCGACCACACGCGCGCCCTGCACGCGACGTTCGCCGTCCGCCGGTCACCGGCGACGGACCGGTAGCCCCCGTACCCGGGGCGCGGGCTACGGGACCAGCACGATCCGGCCGAACACCTCGCCCGCGTCCATCTTCCGGTGTGCGGAAGCGGCCTGCTCCAGCGGGAGCAGCTCGTGCACCACGGCGCGCAGGTCGGCCGCGGCGACCGTGGCCGCGCTGAAGGTGGCGAAGGACAGCGACTTCCGGAACGCCGCCATCAGCGTCATGCCGAAGTCCGCCGGCGGCATGCCTCCGACGGCGCCGACGGCCACCAGACGGCCGTTCGGGTTGAGCCGGGTGAGGAAGGAGGGCAGATCCGGGCCCGCGACGATGTCGATCACGACGTCATACCCCTCGGAAGCACCCCCGGTGCCCCCGGTCCCGGGGGCACCTCCCACACCTCTCGTACCTCCCGCACCTCTGGCACCCCTCGTACCTCCGGCACCCCTCGCACCTCCGGCGCCTCCGGCCTCCTGGGCGGCCTCGCCGGAGCGGTCCAGCACCTGGGTCGCTCCGAGGGCGCGCAGGCGCTCCCCGCGCTCCGCCGACGAGGTCGTCACCGCCACCGCGCTCGCGCCGCCCCGGGCCGCGAGCTGGACCGCCATGATCCCGATGCTGCCCGCCGCGCCGCGCACCAGCACCGACTCACCGGCGGTGAAGCCGGCGTGGGCGAGGGCGAAGTGGGCGACCGCGCCGGAGCTGCCGAGCGCCGTCGCGTCGGCCGGGGACAGCGCCTCGGGGAGCGGAAGGACCTCCTCCGCCGGCGCGGTCACCTGCTCGACGTAACCGCCCTCCGTCCCGGTGAAGGCCCATACGCGCCGGCCGATCCACGACGCGTCGACCCCCTCGCCGACCGCGGTCACCGTCCCCGCCACCTCGCTGCCCGGAACATGGCCCTCCCGGAAGCCGTAGTCGCCGAGAGCGCCGCTCCGGATCAGGACATCGGCGCCGCTCACCCCGATCGCCTCCGAGGCGATCAGCACCTGTCCGGCGGCGGGGACCGGGGCGGAGGTCTCGACGACCTCCAGTCCGTCGGGGCTTCCGAACGCGCGGATCACTACTGCCTTCATGTCGTCTCCTGCTCGGGAATGGTCTGTGAGCCCGTGAACGTGCGACCCGGTCCGGGGTGGCCCGGGATCGCCCGGGGCAGACCGGGACCGGCCGCGGACCGTCCGACCGTCTGCGGACCGCCCGCGGATCGCTCCCGCCGCCCCACGCCTTCGGACGCTAGGGGACGCCCGCGTCCACCTGGCTAAAGTGAGAGCGATGACGGACCGTTTGCCTCACCCTCCTCTGCGTGCCGACGCCCTGGACAACCGCGCCCGTATCCTCTCCGCGGCCCGCGCCCTGTTCGCCGCCGAAGGTCCGAACGTGCCGATGCGGGAGATCGCCCGGCACGCCGGGATCGCCCCGGCCACCCTGTACCGGCGTTTCCCGACCAAACAGACCCTGGTGGCCGAGGCTTTCGCGGAAGAGGTACGCGCCTGCCACGCGATCGTCGAGGAGGGGCTGGCCGACCCGGACCCGTGGCGGGGGTTCTGCCGGGTCATCGAGAAGACCTGTGAACTGCACGCGCACAACCAGGGATTCACCGAAGCCTTCCTGTCGGGCCTCCCCCGGACGGCCGAGTTCGCCGAGGGCCGCGCGCACATGCTGCGCTCGCTCGCCGAGCTGGCCGACCGCGCCCAAAGAACGGGGCGGCTGCGCGCCGACTTCGTCCTGGACGACCTGGTCCTCGTCCTCCTGACCAACAGGGGCATCCGCGCCGCGTCGGCAGCCGCCCACGTCAGCGCCTCGCGGCGGTTCGCCGCCCTCATGATCCAGGCGTTCCAGACCTCCCCGGAACGCCCGCCGCTGCCGCCCGCGGCACGCCTGGCACCCGCTCGACCCCACGAGACCGTACGGGCCACCGCCGCGGCGGGGTCCAGAAAGTGAGCCGCCCGATGCGACCGACGTTCATACTCGTCCACGGAGCCTTCGCGAACTCGTTCTCCTTCGCGCCGCTCCAGGCCGAACTCGGCCTCCTCGGGCACCGTTCGGTCGCCGTCGACCTGCCCGGCCACGGATTCGGGGCGGACTTCCCGCGCCCCTACCAGGCACCGCAGGACCTCGAAGGGCTCGCCGCCGCGCCCGGTTCGATCCGGGGCGTCACGCTGGCCGACAACGCCGCGCACCTCATCGGGATCCTGGAACGGGCCAAGCGCAACGGCCCGGTGATCCTCGTCTCCCACAGCCGCGGCGGCATCACGGCCACCGCCGCCGCCAACGCGCGGCCGGAGCTGATCGACCGCCTCGTCTACGTGTCGGCCTGGTGCCCGGTCGCCCTCGACGTAGGCGAGTACTACGCCGAGCCGGAGATGGCCACGGTCGACACCGCTTCCCTGGCCGGGGCGATGGCCGGGAACCCGGCCGAACTCGGGCTGCTCCGCACCAACTTCCGCACCGCGGACCCCGATGTCCTCGCCGCGTTCAAGGCGGCCTTCCTCGCCGACGGCACCGACCAGGAGTTCCTGGCCTTCCTGAACACCTTCCAGCCCGACGAGAACCTGGACGCCGGCACCCCCGACGACCGGGCCCAGGCCGCGACGTGGGGCCGTGTCCCGAAGACCTATGTCCGCCTGGCCGACGACACGAGCATGCCGCTCGCCCTCCAGGACCGGCTGATCCGCGAGGGCGACGCACTGACGCCGGACAACCCGTACGACGTCCGCACCCTGGCGGGCAGCCATCTGAAGTGGCTCGTCGACCCGGCCCCCGCGGCGCGCGTCCTCGGGGAACTCACCGCGCTCCTGGACACACCCGTCGCCCCGTAGGAGGCCCCGGCTCCCCGAGGGTCCGGCGCGGGCGAACGGCTACCGTACGGAACTCTCCATCCGCCACCGCCACCGGCACCGGCACCGGACGCCGTACGGCCCCTCCGCCCCGGTGGAGCGGAGGGGCCGCCACGAAGCGCACCGGTCACACGGACGCCGGGCGGTGTACGGCCCCGTACCGCAGCAGCCCGACGGCCGCGGCGACGAGTGTCCCCACGGAGACGCACCGGGCGGACCCCCCGCTCCGCCCGGTCGCGCTCCGCACGTCCCCGTCGTTCTCGTCGCCGCCGCTCTCTCCGTCGCGCTTCGCTTCCCGCTTCTTCTCCCCCTCCCTCGCCAACTCGTCCTCAACACGGTCGAGAAGCGACTCCCAGGCGTCCGGGGCGATCCCTCCGTGCAGCTCCAGAAGGCGCGCCCGGCTCGCGCGTGCCCTCTCTTGGAGCAGATCGTGCATGTCTCCCATTTACTTCCCTCTTCCTCCAGATCGGATGGTGAGCGGCACGCCCCCGAACTGCCGTCCCCGGGCGCCTTCCTCCTGAGTCGCGCACTTTCCTTCCCGTCGCCGTTCGGGTCTCTAGGACCCAACCTGGGATCACGGGCCCCCGCCCGTGATCCCGAGAAGAGCTCTAGCCGACGTCTCCGAGCTCGTCGTGGATCGTCGCCCGGTACGCGGCGAGGAGCCCTCTGACCTTGTCCAGACGGCGCTTCACGGTCTGCCGGTCGATCTCCAGATACCGGCTGATCTCGGTCTGGTTGAGTCCTTTCACGATCGACAGCCGGCCCACCTCGTACATCCCGCCCTCGTCCGGCAGGGCCTGCCGCAACAGCCCGTCGACCGCCTGGACGGCCTGGACCTCGAAGTACGCGCTGGTCTCCGGGGCGGTCGGCGCACGGTCGGGGATCTCGTCCGTGGGAAACGACTTGTCGCGGTCGTACGCCCGGCAGACATCGGCGATGACACCGGCCATGACCTTCGCGGCGAACGCCCGGCCGCCGTCCTGCCGGTCGAGCGTGAAGCCCGGGTCCGACCAGCGGGCGACCAGCTTGACCACACACGTCTGGACGACGTCCTCCAGATCGCGTCCGAGCCCCTTGGCGAGCACCATCGACTCCAGCATCGGCTTCAGCCGCAGGAGTTCCGCCACCTGCTCCTCCGTCAGCCCCCTCCGGCGGCGGGCCGCCCCGGCGGGCCGCCGGTCCTGCCGGGGCACCGTTGAGTGGGGGACGGCGGAAACAGACCCCTCTCCGCCCGTCGGCCCCCGCACCTCGGGTGCGTTCTTCATGGGCGCGTCCTTTCTGTCGTGTCCTCCGGCCTGTCCACGCGACGGACCGGACAACGGCCTCGCGCCCTGTTACGCCGTCAGCTCCACGTCCCGGAGGGGCATTTGATCTCCATCGTCTCCGGGTGACTGTCAGTGGCTCCTGCCACGATGACCGCCATGACGACCCCCTGGCTCCTCACCGACATCGAGCAGGCGATCCGCAGCAGTTGGAGCGCCGAGACCTGCACACCGGAGTACCGCTCACGCTGGACCCCGGACAACCCGGCCAGGGACCAATGCGGCGTGACCGCGATGGTCCTCCACGACCTCCTCGGCGGCGAGCTGATCCGCGGCGAGGTCCACGTGGACGGCGAGCGCACGGACTTCCACTGGTGGAACCGGCTGGGCATGGGCATCGAGATGGACCTCACCCGCGAACAGTTCGGACCGGAGGAGATCGTCTCGGGAGGCATCCCCGTACCCCGCCCACCGGTGACCGAGTGGCGCCGCCTCGTACCGGAGTACGAGCTGCTGCGCACCCGCGTCACGGAGAAACTCGCCCGCTGACACCTCCGGACGGCTCCTCGGCCGGACGGGCACGCACGAAGGCCCCCGACCATGATCGGTCGGGGGCCTTCGGGCCGGTGGGCGCGGAGGGTGTGCCCGATACTCCCCCCTGCGTATCACCACAGCCATAAAATCGCGGCGTGATCCGCACCGTGGTGTTCGACGTTGGCGAGACATTGGTCCGCGACGACCGGTACTGGGCCTCCTGGGCCGACTGGATCGGCGCGCCCCGGCACACCGTCGCCGCACTCGTCGGCGCCGTCGTTGCACAGGGCAGGGACAACGCAGACGCCCTCCGTCTGATCAAGCCGGGCATCGACATCGCCGCCGAGTACGAGGCGCGCGATGCCGCCGGGAGAGGCGAGAATCTGGACGAGACCGACCTCTACCCCGACGTGCGGCCGACCCTCGCGGCCCTCCAGCAGCTCGGCGTCCGCGTGGTCGTCGCAGGCAACCAGACAGTCCGCGTCGGAGAGCTGCTGCGCCGTCTGGGCCTACCGGCCGATCTCGTCGCCACCTCCGGCGAGTGGGGTGTCGCAAAGCCGTCCCCGGAGTTCTTCACGCGGGTCCTCGACGCGTCCGGCGCGGGCGCCCGGGAGACCCTGTACGTCGGCGACCACCCCGCGAACGACATCGCTCCCGCCGCCGCGGCGGGCCTCTCCACCGCGCACCTGCGCCGCGGTCCCTGGGGCCACCTCTGGGCCGACCGGACCGAGGCCGCCGCCGCGGACTGGCGGATCGACGGCCTGATGGACCTGACGGAGATCGTCACCCGCTGACCTCAGCGCCGATCGGGCGGTACGGTCCCGACTTGGACGTCCGCCGCCACGTCGGGCAGCGCACCGGCGCCCACAGGAGCGCGCTCCGCCTCGCCCAGACCGGACAACCCAGGTGGTCCCGGCCCCGGTCGTCGTGCAGGGTTCTCCGGGACTGCCTCCGTGTGCCGGCGTCGACGGGGCAGTGGAGGTCGGCTCACGTCTGCGGCATCTGCTCGTCAGCGGCCCTGCGTGGTCGTCCCAGGGCTTCTGCTGCCCGCCTGTCCGCTGCATGCTTCTGCTCCATGGCGCCCCGCAGCTCCAGAGGAGTCGGCCATGGCGCGCGCCGGTGGATCATGCGGTGGCAATTGGCGCAGATGAGCGCCAGATCACTCAGCTTGGTCCTCCCCTCTCCCGCTTCGTGCAGCGGCACGACGTGATGGCACTCGATGTATCCGGCACCACGGTCGCCGTAGACCACCTCGAAATCGAAACCGCACGCCTCACAAGCAAGCTGCCCGCCACGCCCGAGAACGGAAGCGATCTTCTTCCTGCGCAGCCCCTTGTTCCGCTCGCGGCTCCGGTGGCGGCGTAGCAGCAACCTGCCCTCGGGCGCGCTGTACTCGTCTTCCTCTTCCTCCTCCGGCTCCGGGGGAAGATCCTGGAATTCTCCAGTGGTGAGACCATGCCGGATACGCCGGGCCACTTCTGTCATCTCGGTCGGCCTGGCGAGGAAGTCGTTCATGACTTCGACATCCAGCACGTTGCCGTTCGTGGGCTTCCCCCGGTAGTCCGGGTGCCGGGACGTGATGTCAACTGTCTTGCGAGCGACACCGTTGGGGTTCCGGAACAGCTCGTTGCGCAGCTCTTCGGGATGGATCGGCATGGTCTGCAGGAGTGCAGACAGCTCGATCACGCGCGGGTCGTCGAACTCCAGCCTCTTCCACCCGTTGGCCATCGCCAGCTCGCAGGCGAGAATGATCTCGTCGCGTGTCCAGTCGGGACTCCGCGACGAACGGACCACGAAGCCGAGCCCGGCGAGCCACCTGGCGGCGTGCGACCTTCCCCCGATCAACTCGTCCGGCTTCAGCACCCGGCCTTGATCGAACTTGTGGGCCACCCCGACGATGGCCTTCGAGTCGTACGTCCGGTCCTCGTGCAAGAGGTGATACCCAGTGGCCGGCTTGTATCCGTACGCGGACAGGAACCTGTCGCGTCCCATCTCGTCATACTCCGCCATAGCCTTGAGGACGCCGTCTCGGCTGATCGCACCTTTGCGCATGGCGAAAGCGTAAGGTCCGCCACTGACAGTCTGTTAGACATCCGCCACTGCGACGCTCGACGGCCCTCGGCCCGCTCCGCTCATCGGCCGGCCTCGGCCACCATCGGGCGGGCACGGCGCGCTGGATACCGAAGGCCCCCGACCATGATCGGTCGGGGGCCTTCGGGCTGGTGGGCGCGGACGGTTTCGAACCGCCGACATCTGCTTTGTAAGAGCAGCGCTCTACCCCTGAGCTACGCACCCGTGGATGAGGGAACAGCGTACATGGCCCGGGGGACCAGGTCGCAAACCCGTCCCCGCCGTCCCGGGTGCGGAAGGTCGCCGGGCGGAGTGCGAACTATCCGGCCCGTGTGTTCGTCATTACCAGGTGGGAGAATGAACGAGGGCAGGGTGAACTCGGCACGGGAGAGTGATGTGACGGCGACACACGCGCGGCCGTACGCGGGAGCCGACGGACGTGCCGTCAGTGGCGCCGGTGGAGCGGCGGAGGGTGGTGCGGGGCGCCCGGGTCGTCGTGGTGCGCTCGGCGGGCTCGGGGACGCGCTGACGCTGGTCCTGCTGCCGTTGCCACTGCTGGTGGGCGCCGTGTCCGGGGCCTTCGCCGGGGGCGGGACGCGGCGGTGGTTCGGTGGGCGGGGCGAGAGTCTGCGGGCCGACGCGCAGGCGGCGAAGGACGCCGCCGCGGCCTCCTTCTACGAGCTGGACACGGCCCAGCGCGACCTGCGGATCTCCATCGAGACGATCACCGCCGTGGACAGCTCGCCCGGGGCCCGCAAGGCCGTGGCCGACTTCGCCGCGCTCGGGCAGCGGATCGACGAGGTGAGCCACGGCTACATCACCGCCGTGGACGCCCACGACCTGGACAAGGACGATCTGGAGCCGTCCGCCGCCTCCAAGGCGCGCGGCGACCTCACCAAGGCCAAGCAGGAGCTGGACCGGGTCAAGGGCGACCTCGACCGGTTCGAGCAGGGGCTCGGGCCGCTGCTGGACAAGGCCGAGACGCAGCTCGCCCGCCTCGCGCCCGCCGTGGAGCGGGCCCGGCAGGCGCTGCTGGCCGCGAGCAACGGGCTCGACGCGGTACGGGAGGCCGGGCTGCGGGCCGACGACCTCGCGGCCCGCCTCGCCGCGCTCGCCCCCGAGCTGACCATGCTCAACCAGGGCGCGGGCCGGCACGGCGTCGCGGAGACCCTGCAGCGCGCCGACCGGGTCAAGCGGGACGCCGAGTCCGTACGGTCCGAGGCCGAGCGGCTGCCCGAGCGGGCCCGGGAGATCGACCGGCGGCTGGTGTCGCTGCGTACCCGCGCGCAGGCCCTCACCACCCGTGCCGGGACGGTGGACCCGGTGCTCAGCGAGTTGCGGCGGCGGTTCGCGGCGGCGTGCTGGCAGGACCTCCAGCAGGTACCCGACCAGGCGGCGAGCAGTGTACGGCAGGCGGAGGAGAAGCTCGCGGAGGCGGCGAAGGCGCGCGAGGAGCAGCGGTGGGCGGACGCGACGTCGCTGCTCAGCACGGCGCGGGCGCTGCTCAACGGTACGGACGAGGCGGTCTCCGCCGCCGGTGACCGGCTCCAGCGGCTGAACGCGGTGGCGAAGGACCCGCAGCAGGAGATCGACCGTACGCGGTTCGCGATCCGGGACGCGCAGCGTCTGGCCATGTCCGGCCGGACCACCCCGGAGCCCCGTCACGCCCGCCCGCTGGACGACTCGGTGGCGCGGCTGGACCGGGCGGTGTCCTCGCTGGAGGGCCGTCACCCGGACTACTGGCACTTCCTGACCGAGACCGAGGCGGTACGGCACCGGGTGGCGCAGGTGGTCTCGGAGATCCGCGAGGAGCGCGGCGCCGGGCAGGGCGGCTGAGAGCACCGGGGCGGTGCCGGGCGGCCCGGCGGCGCAGGGCGGCCCTGCGGCGCCGGGGCCGTCGAGTTGTCGGGCCGTCCCGGCGGGCGGAACATGGGGGAACGTACGGTTTCGTACCGAAGGAGGCCGCCCATGGCCAGCCCCGCGATCCGCCACTCCCCCGGCGCCGTGCCGCGCAACCGGGGGGCCGGCCGCCGCTCCGAGCGCCGACGACATGGACCGCGCCGGCGCGTCAGGCTCGACCAGCAGCTTCCGCTGGACCACCGGCTCAACCAGGTCTACCGCGTCGGCGCCGGTCTGATGGGGCTGGCCCTGATCGCCTTCGGGATCCTCGGGCTGATGGACCGGATCGGGTTCTTCGGCACGGGCGGTCACCGTGTGCTGGGGCTCAACGCCAACGGCACCCTGAGCGTCCTGTCCATCTGCGTCGGCGTGCTGCTGCTGGCCGGCATGGTCATCGGCGGGAACACCGCGTCGACCGTCAACATGGTCCTCGGTGTCCTCTTCATCCTCAGCGGTTTCGTCAATCTGGCGCTGCTGGACACCAGTTACAACTTCCTCGCCTTCCACCTCCAGAACGTGCTCTTCAGCTTCGTCGTCGGACTGCTGCTGATGTTCTTCGGCATGTACGGCAGGGTCAGCGGCAGCCTGCCGCACGACAACCCGTACTGGCGGGCCCGTCACCCGGAGGAGGCGGAACGCGAGGAGCGGCGGAAGGCCCTGGGCCGGAGCGGCGAGACCGCCCGCGGGCAGCTCGACGTCGGATAATCTCAGCCGTATGCCTCGCTACGAGTACCGCTGCCGCTCCTGTGGTGACACCTTCGAACTCAGCCGCCCGATGGCCGAGTCCTCGGCTCCGGCGTCCTGTCCCGAGGGTCACGACGACACCGTGAAGCTGCTCTCCACCGTCGCGGTCGGCGGTACGGCCAAGGGCGGCGCCCCGGCCCCCGCCGCCGGTGGCGGAGGGGGCGGCGGCTGCTGCGGTGGCGGCTGCTGCGGCTAGCGCCCGAACGAGGCCGGGACCCGAAGGGGCGGCCTCAGCCCGTCGCGGCGGCCAGCAGGCGGCGGAGGATCTCCTCGCCCGCCGCGACGCCCGTGTGCGGGAGGACGTCGACCCGGGGCGCGCGCCAGTTCTCCTCGGCCAGTTCGCCGTGGCCGGGGCGCCAGGCCCGGTCGGCGGCGAGCAGCAGGTCCGCGTCGAGGAGTGAGTCCCCGGCGGACAGGGTGAGTCCGGCGCCGGTCCTGCGGGCCACCTCCCGTACGGCCGCGCTCTTGGTGAGCGGGCGCGGTACGGCGTAGATCTTGCGGCCCTGGAGCGAGACCGTCCAGCCGCGCTCCCCCGCCCAGTCGGCCAGCTCCTTCACCCAGCCCTCGGGCAGCAGGGCGCGGTCGACGACCAGATAGGCGAAGAGGTCCTCGGCGACCCGCTGCTTGAGCAGCCACTCCGGCCCGGCGGTCGCGCCGAGATGCGCGCGGACCTCGTCGAGCGGCGCGCACTCGGCGGCCAGCCGCGCCGCGACCTCGGCCTGCCACGCCGGGTCCGAGACTCCGTCGACCAGCAGATGGCCGCCGTTGGCGCAGATCGCGAACTCCGGCGCGGGGCCGGGCAGCCGGATCCTGCCGTACTGCTCGCGGGTACGGGTGGTCGTCGGGACGAAGACGGTCGTCCTGGCCAGCCGGTCCAGGAGGGCGGCGGCCGTCTCCGTCAGATAGGACAGCGGCCGGCTCTCGTACACCTCGACGCAGAGCAGCCGGGGCGCCTCGGCGTCCGGCATCGACAGCCCGAGGGCGGCGGCCGAGTAGATGAGGGTGCGGTCCAGGTCGCTGGCGACCAGGACCGGGGCCGCCGTGGGGTCGGTGCTCACGCGCCCGCCACCGCCTTGCCGTCGGCGCCGGTCGCGCCCCGGGTGTACTGGGGGTGGATCAGCCCGACGCAGGTGTACGGCAGGCCGTCGACCTCCTCCACGGGCACCCCGCGCTGTGCGGCCAGCAGCCGCACATGGTCGAGGTCGGCGCCCGCGCCGCGCTGGGCGAGGATCTTCCAGGGGACGCGCCGCAGCAGGACGCGGGTGGTCTCGCCGACGCCGGGCTTGACCAGGTTCACGTCGTGGATGCCGTACTCCTCGCTGATCCGCTCGACGGCCGCCCAGCCCTCCCAGGTGGGGGCGCGGTCGGCCGCGAGGAGTTCCTTGGACTCGGTGGCCACGGCGTCCGCGACCTCGTCGAAGCGGGCGGCGACGGTGTCGAGGAAGTACTGCGAGACATCCGCCCCGGCCAGCTCCCGGTAGTGCTTCGCGCCGTGGAAGTCGTCGGGGCCGACCAGGTCGGCGCGGAGGACCGTACGGGAGATCAGTCCGGAGACCGTGGAGTTGAGGCAGGCGGAGGGGATGAGGAAGTCCTCGCGGGTGCCGTACGTCCGGACGCAGCCGCCCGGGTCGGCGAGGACCGCGATCTCCGGGTCGAAGCCGTCGAACCCGGCCAGGGCCTCGGCCAGTTCGCGGGTGATGGCGCCCTTGCCGGTCCAGCCGTCGACGAAGACCACGTCGGCCGGGTCGTGGTGGGCGGCGAGCCAGCGCAGGGCGTTGGCGTCGATGCCCCGGCCGCGCACGATGGAGACGGCGTAGTGCGGCAGGTCGAGGCCGTGGCGGTGGTGGGCCCAGCGGCGCATCAGGACGCCGACGGGGGTGCCCGCGCGGGCCAGGGAGACCAGTACGGGGCGCGGCGAGCGTTCGGCGAGGACCGTCTCGGTGACCGTGCCGACGGCTCGGGCGACCCGGGCCGCCGAGGTCTCCAGCGCGGCGGCGAACAGCTCCTGGTAGCGCGCGCTCGGCTGGTACTCGACGGGCAGGGACTCGGCGTAGTGCGCGCCCCCGCTCTGGATGGCCTCCTCGCGCTCCTCGGTCGGGGCCTCCAGCTCGACGTCGGAGAGGTCCTGGAGGAGCCAGCCCACGTCCTCGGGCGCGTACGAGGAGAAGGCGGGGCCCCGGAGGGGTTCGGGCAGCATGCGGGGGTCCTGCCGTTCTGGGAGGTGCGACGCGGGGTCGTGTGTCTCGCGGGCGTGCGACGCGGGGGCGTGCGTGTCCGGGGCGCCGGAGGGGGCGCTGGAGGGGGGTCCGGAGGGGATGTACGAGGGGACCACCGCCAGGAGTACGCGCGGCGTGTGTTCGGCGAGCCGGGCCAGCAGGCCGCCCGGGGCGTGCAGCGCGGGGGTGTCGGCGACGGAGTCGACCACGGCGACGACCGCGTCGAAGCCGCCGCCCGCGACGTTGTACGCGTACCGGTCGCCGCCGTTCTCCGCGCCGCCGTTCTCCGCGCCGCCGGGCAGGGCCTCGGTGTCGTGGGCCGGGAAGACGAGGCGGCTGCGTATCGCGTAACCGGGGTCGTCCACGGCCAGTACGGGTGAGCGGGTCGTGGTGGAGTACCGCACCCGGGGCGCCGGGTCCGCGTCCCCGTACGCGCGCTCCAGCTCCCCGGCGAGGCGCAGCGGCGCGTACATCAGCTCCTCGAAGCCGAGGACGAGGACGCGCCGGGCGTCGCCCAGTTCGGCGGCGAGGGCGCCGGCCATCGCGGGCAGCGCGCTCTCCAGCGCCGTCCGGTGCGCCGGGGTGAAGCCGTGCCGGCCGCCGTCCGGGACCCCGGCGGGCCACTCCAGGGCGACCCGCGCCACGGGGCCGGGCGCCCCGGGCTCCGCGCGCTGTGCGGGTACCGGCGAAGGCACCGGCGTCTCGTGCCGTGCCACCAGCTCCTGCCCCTTGGCCAGGACGCCGTCCGGGAGCCGGACCGTACCGGAGGCCAGCGTGACCAGGTCGACGCGCGCCCCCAGCTCCCGGGCGAACTCGGCGAGCCGCCCCTGGTCGGCGGGCGAGCGCATGTCGACCAGCGCGACGATCACGTACCACCGCCGGGGGTAGCGGTCGTGCAGGGCGCGGATGGTGTTCCGGACGGTGTTGCCGGTGGAGAACTCGTCGTCGACCAGGACCAGCGGCCCGTCCGAGGCCAGCAGACCGGGGTCCTCGGGCAGCAGCAGATGGGAGGTGGCGTGCGAGTGGGACTCCTCGAAGCCGCCCGCGCGCGCGACGCCCGCGACGGCGCGGCGTGTGGAGTGCAGGTAAGGGGCGTGGCGTACGCCGTCGGCGACCGCGTGGCCGAGTCCGGTCGCGGTCTCCGCGTAACCGAGCACCACCGCCCGCGTGACCTCGGGGCCCAGCAGCTCCCGTACCCGCTCGCCGAGTTCGACGCCCGTTCCGTGGACGACGGCGGGGCTCTGCGGCACATGCTTGCCCAGCACGTTCGAGACGAGGAGATGGGCGCGCTTGGGGTTACGGCGCAGGGCGAGCCCGAGCAGGTCCCGTAGCCCGTCGTCGCCGGCCAGCTCGATGCCCAGCCGCTCGGCGACCCATGTGCCCGACCAGACCATGCCGTTGTTCTCCTCCGTGTCGGTGATCCTCGTGGTGGCGGTGGGCCGTGGCCCGTGCGTCCGTGCCCGCCCGCTCACTCCGCGAGTCCGGCCGTCAGCAGCTCCACGAAGCCGACGTCCTCGCGGGCGACGCCGAAGACCTCGGCGCGCAGGAGGGTGCGTTCGGCCCAGGCGCGGTGGGGCTTCACCTCGTTCATCTTGTTCGTGTACGCGGAGCGCAGCACGCCGCCACCGTCCCGTTCGGGGCGCAGGATGTCTTGGGCGTCGCTGAACTCCTCGTGGCTGACGACGGAGAGCGCGTGCACGGGCGGGACGTGCGAGGGGTGGATGCAGGTCTTGCCCATGAGCCCGTTGGCGCGGTCGAGTTCGATCTCGCGGAGCAGCCCGTCGAGGTCGTGCTCGATCAGGGCGGTGCGCAGCTCCTCGGCGCGCCCTTCGAGGAAGGGGCTGCGGCGGAGCTGGGGCTTGAACATGCGCTCCTGGAGCCGGAAGTACTCCCAGACGGGGCCGGTGATGGTGAAGCCGGTGCCGTCGGCGCGGCCCAGGACGTTGACGACGTCCGCGATGACCCCGGCGACGATCCGGACGTCGTACGCCGTCATGTCGGGGGACCTGCGCAGTCCGTACGCCGAGCAGAAGTCGGTGACGCCCAGCCGCAGGGCCAGTACGCGGTCGCGGTACTTGTCGACGGCGCGGGCGATGCCGGTGAGCGTCTCGGTCCTGGTCTCCAGGTGGAGCAGTTCGGGCGATTCGAGGACGGGCATGGCGTAGAGCGTGCGCCCGCAGGCGGCCTCCGCCTCGGTCAGCGCCTCCAGGAAGGCGGTGCCGCGCTCCTCGGTGAACTTGGGGAGTACGAATCCGGACAGCAGCCGGCCCGGGGCGCCCAGGCGCCGGACGAGGTCGGGGATCTGGTCCGGTTCGCGGACGCGGACGAAGAGCAGCGGTGTCTCGGCGCCCCGCTCGTCGAGTGCGGCGAACTGGCGGACCAGATTGGCCTCGGCGCCCTCGACCTCGGCGTCGTGGATGGAGTCCTCCAGGCAGAGCACCATGGAGACGACTCCGCGTCCGGCCTGCTTGTGCACGTCGTCCGCCAGCCGGGGCCGGGTGGCCGGGCTGTAGAGGGTGGCCCCGAGGGCGGCGGAGAGCAGCCTGGCGGGGGACCCGGCGGTGAACTCGCACGGTTCCTGGTGGAACAGGCCCTCGCGGGCAGCGGGCGGGATATGCCCGAAATGACGCATGTAGATCCCCCGTACCGCCAGAATGGCCTGTTGGTCATGTGGCCGGTAATAGTACGTATGGGCGGGTGTCAAGAGTTCCCCGGGCGCATGAAATCCTGGTAACTCGTCTGCTTCGCGGTGGCTCCACCGGCGTACCGGTCGTACGGCCGGCAGGACGGAACGTGGCGGAGGGGCCGCCACGTTGTCCCCGTGGGCGATGGGAAGGCAGGATGGCCGGTATGACGCACGCGATGCTCAAGGGCTCGAACGTCCCCCTCGACGCCATGGCCGTACGAGCCGTGCTGCGCTGGTCGCCCGGCGCCGGGGTCCCGGATGTGGACGCCTCGGCGCTGCTGCTCGGCTCCGGCGGCCAGGTCAGGTCCGACGAGGACTTCGTCTTCTACAACCAGCCGAGGCATCCGTCCGGGGTGGTGCGCCGGCTGCCCAAGAAGCAGGTCGGCGAGTGGCTGACCGACTCCGTCGAGGCGGACCTCACCGCGCTCGACCCCTCGGTCGAGCAGGTCGTGCTGGCCGCCTCCTCGGACGGCGCCGCCTTCCAGCATGTGAGCGACCTGCGGATCATGCTGTACGACGCGGGCGCGGCCGACGGGGAGCCGCTGGCCGTCTTCGACGTGCAGCCGGAGACCGGCGAGGAGACCGCGATCATCTGCGGCGAGCTGTACCGGCGCGGCGACACCTGGAAGTTCCGCGCCGTGGGACAGGGGTATCCGACCGGGCTGATCGGCCTCGCCACCGCGTTCGGCATCTCGGTCGACGACACGGAGGACACGGACGGCGACGACGCGGCGGACGGTGCCGACGAGTCCACCGTCATGATGGACCCCGGCGCCGACACCGTGGTCCACCCCGGTCCTGACATCACGGCGGCCACCCTGCCCCCGGCTCAGCTCCCGCCGCCCCCGGTCCTGCCTCCCGCTTACGGCTATCCGCAGCCCGACCTGCCCGCGGCCCAGCCGCCCTACGGCTATCCGCAGCCCGTCTCGGCGCCGCATCCGCAGCCCGGGTACGGCTATCCGCAGCCGGCCGCCGCCGCGGCGCCCGCGCCCGACCCGCACTTCCGGCTGCCTCCGATGGGCCCGCAGTTCGCCCGGCAGTAGTCCGCCGGGTCCCCGGGGGCGGGGCGCGGGGGGGCGGCGGGGGCGGCGCGCGCGGGAGTGTGGCGCGGCGGGCCCGGGCCGCCCGCCGGGGGGCGGGCGCGGGGGCGGGGCGCCCGGCGGCGCCCCGCGCGCCCCGGGGCGCCCGCGCCGGTCCTCCCGGCCCGGGCGCCGGTCCTTCCGGCTCAAGGCCGCCTCAGGTCTTCGCCTTGTAGCCGCGGCCCCACTGGAGACCCCAGCCGTACAGCCGGTCCAGCTCGGCCTGGAAGCCGTACACGTACTTCACCTCGCGCCGGACGACCAGATCGCCCTTGACGTTCTGGAGCGAGAAGACCGCGCAGGAACGGGCCTGCGGCTCGTCGTCGTCGAGGTCGATCTCGATCCGCGGGCCGTTGCTCGGGTAGAGCGTCACATGGGCGTGCGTACGGTTGAACGCGGGCGTCTGGTCGTAGATGTAGACGAAGAACAGCAGGCGCTTGATCTCGTCCCGGTTGTCGAGGTTGACATAGACGGTCTCCCCCGAACCCGCCCCGAACCGGTCGTCACCGCTGAGCTTCACGTACGGCGGGTCGTTGAGGTCCCCCAGGAAGTTGCCCAGGGGCTGGACGACGCCCTTGCTGCCGTCCATCAGCTCGTACATGCAGCCGAGGTCCAGGTCGACGTTGACCACGCCCTGCGTATGGGCCTGGACGACCTCGGGCTTGAAGAGCTTGAGCGGGTTGCCCAGGAGCTTGCCGCTCTGGCGTGAGCGCTCCCCGATGTCGGAGGTGCGCATCTGCCAGGAGAGGTTCACCCGGAGATTGCCGGTCGCCGCTCCCTGCTTGGAGAGCGAGATCGTCGGGCGCCGCTTGGTCAGTTCGATGGAGTTGGACGCGCTGCCCGAATCGAACTGCGATGCCCTTTGCCCTTGCCACAGGTTGTCCCAGAAGGCCATGCCCCCCACCCCACTCCAGTCATCCACTCGTCGTCGGCTTGCCAACAAACCGTCATATCGGCACGGAAGAACGGGGCGGCCGGTAGGCTCCCGCCTCTTGGCCGCCCCGTTCAACAGGGTTCCCTGGATCCGCTCCGTGTCACACCCCTGAGCACCGGCTCACGGGAGGGCTCACCGGAGCATGCGCTCAGACGTGGAGCGCCGTCTTGTCCCCGTCGGCGTCCTTGCCCCCGCCTTCCTCTTCGAGCGCCTTGTTACGGCGCACGGAGGACCAGAAGGAGGCCGCGATGAGAATGACCCCGACCAGACCCGTGATGATCTCGTTGATGGAGTGCTCGATGGTGATGAGCAGGATCGCGGCCAGCGCACCGATCGCGTAGTGCGCGCCGTGCTCCAGGTAGACATAGTCGTCCAGGGTGCCCTGGCGGACCAGGTACACCGTCAGCGAACGGACGTACATCGCGCCGATACCGAGACCCAGCGCCATCCAGAAGATGTGGTTCGTGATGGCGAAGGCGCCGATCACCCCGTCGAAGGAGAAGGAGGCGTCCAGGACCTCCAGGTACAGGAAGAGGAAGAACGCCGCCTTGCCGGCCAGGCCGATCGCGGAGACCTCCTTGCCCTCGGCCTTGGCCTTCTCCTCTTCCTCCTGCTCGCGCTCCTCCTCCTCTTCGAGTTTGTCCTCGAAGTAGCCGGAGAGACCGCCGACCACGAGATAGGTGATCAGACCGGCGATCCCGGCCAGCAGGACGGTGGCCGACTTGTCCGCGTACCCGGTGCTGGTGTGCGCGTTGGTCGCGAAGGTCATGGCCGCGACCAGCAGGACGATCAGCGCGACGCAGACCGACAGCATGTCGACCTTGCCGAGCTTGGCCAGCGGGCGCTCCAGCCAGGCGAGCCACTTGATGTCCCGGTCCTCGAAGATGAAGTCCAGGAAGATCATCAGGAGGAACATGCCACCGAAGGCGGCGATCGCCGGGTGGGCGTCGGTGACCAGGTCCTCGTAGCGACCGGGGTTGTCCATGGCGAGCTGGACGGCCTCGATCGGCCCGACCTTGGCGCTGATGGCGACGATGACGACGGGGAAGACCAGTCGCATACCGAAGACGGCGATGAGGATGCCGACGGTGAGGAAGATCTTCTGCCAGAAGGCATTCATCTTCTTCAGGATCCCGGCGTTGACGACCGCGTTGTCGAAGGACAGCGAGATCTCAAGGATCGAGAGGATCAGTACGATCCCGAACGCCTCCCACCCCCACTGCCAGGCCGCGAAGGCCAGGCCGATCGCCGTGATGGCGAACGACCAGCCGAAGGTTTTCAGGATCACTGGCTACCCCATCTGGTGATTAACGGGTTTTCCCCCGCGCAGCGTACTGCTTTACGAAACGTTGACCCCGAAGTCTAGAGCGATGCCCCGCAGGCCCGACGCGTACCCCTGGCCCACGGCCCGGAACTTCCATTCGCCGCCGTACCGGTACAACTCGCCGAAGATCATCGCCGTTTCCGTGGAGGCGTCCTCGCTGAGGTCGTAGCGGGCGAGTTCCTGGCCGTCCGCCTGGTTGACGACCCGGATGAACGCGTTGGCGACCTGGCCGAATGTCTGGCCGCGATTGTCGGCGTCATGGATCGAGACCGGGAAAACGATCTTGTCGCAGTTGGCCGGGACCTGGGAGAGATCGACGATCAGCGATTCGTCGTCGCCCTCGCCCTCACCCGTCAGATTGTCCCCGGTGTGCTGGACGGAGCCCTCAGGGCTCGTCAGGTTGTTGTAGAAGATGAAGAACTGGTCGCCGAGTACGCGCCCTGACTGGCAGAGCAGCGCGCTGGCGTCGAGGTCGAAGTCCGCTCCGGTGGTGGAGCGGGCGTCCCAGCCGAGCCCGACCAACACCTGGGTGAGGTTGGGTGCGGCTTTGGAGAGGGAGACATTGCCTCCCTTGGCGAGTGTGACGCCCATGATGGTGAGTCCTCCCCGAGGTGGTGTTCGTGTGGTGCCGGCAGGCAGGACGCGCCTGGGGTCCTGCCCGTTCCGTACCCGGTCATGCCGTTCGTTCCCGTACCGAGATCATGCCGTCCCCGGCCGTGTCCGCACACCCGCTCCCCAGGACCGGTACGAACCCGGTACGCGTCCGGGGCCCCCCCGGGGGGGGGGGGGCGGGGGGGGGGGGGGGGGCCGGGGGGGGGGGGGGGGGGGGCGGTGTGGGCGAATTCCAGGGGGGGGGCGCGCCGCACCCCGGCGGGGGGGTTTA
>NZ_JBHZDA010000019.1:7671-31889 GCF_042755665.1 Streptomyces sp. NPDC059142 | reverse complement strand
AAAACTCCCCCCCCCCCGCCCGGGTCCCACCCCGGACCGGGGCCGGGCCCCCCCGGGGGGGGCGCCCCCGGAGGCGGGGATACGGACGGGCGTGCGGTCGGGGTCAGACGTTGACGCCGAAGTCCTGGGCGATGCCGCGCAGACCCGAGGCGTACCCCTGGCCGATGGCGCGGAACTTCCACTCCGCGCCGTTGCGGTACAGCTCGCCGAAGACCATCGCGGTCTCCGTCGAGGCGTCCTCGCTCAGGTCGTACCGCGCCAGCTCGTTGTTGTCGGCCTGGTTGACCACGCGGATGAACGCGTTGCGCACCTGGCCGAAGGACTGCTGACGGCTCTCCGCCTCGTAGATCGAGACGGGGAAGACGATCTTCTCGACGTCGGCGGGGACCGTGGCCAGATTGACCTTGATCGCCTCGTCGTCGCCCTCGCCCTCACCGGTGAGGTTGTCACCGGTGTGCTCGACGGAGCCGTCGGGGCTCTTGAGGTTGTTGAAGAAGATGAAGTTCCCGTCGACGGTGACCTTGCCCTCGGCGTTCGTCAGCAGGGCGCTGGCGTCGAGGTCGAAGTCACTGCCGGTGGTGGTGCGTACGTCCCAGCCCAGACCCACGGTGACCGCGGTCAGGTTGGGCGCGGCCTTGGTCAGCGAGACGTTTCCGCCCTTGCTGAGGCTGACTCCCACGAGTCCTCCCTATGGTGTGAAGCGTTGGCATCCGATCAACGACTGGATCCTAGTGACCGGTTCCCGGCCACGGCGCGTTTTCGGTGGTCGGTGCGCGGAGCCGTGTCGGTCGGCGCGCGGAACCGTGTCGGTCGGCGCGCCGAGCTGTGCCGGCAGGCGCGCCGGTCAGCGCGCCGGCCGGAGGTCTTCGCAGGTCAGAGGGATGCGAGGGCCTTGACGTACTCGTCGAGGTCCCGGGCGTCGGGCAGGGCGTTGACGACGCTCCAGCGCACGACGCCCTCCTTGTCGATGATGAAGGTGCCGCGGACGGCGCACCCCTTCTCCTCGTCGAAGACGCCGTACGCGCGCGAGACCTCGCCGTGCGGCCAGAAGTCCGACAGCAGCGGGTACTCCAGGCCCTCCTGCTCGGCGAAGACCCGCAGGGTGTGGGGCGAGTCGTTCGAGACGGCGAGCAGCTGGGTGTCGTCGTTGACGAACGAGGGCAGCTCGTCGCGCAGGGCGCACAGCTCGCCCGTGCACACACCGGTGAAGGCGAAGGGGTAGAAGAGCAGCACCACGTTCTTGGCGCCGCCGGCCGCGTCGGCCCCGCGGAAGTCGGACAGCCGCACGGTCCGCCCGTGGTTGTCCTTCAGCTCGAAGTCCGGGGCAGGGGTGCCGACCTCGATCGCCATGGATGCACGTCCTTTCGAAGGGCTCGGCGGAGCGGCCCTGATGCCAGGGGCGGCATCCGGCCCACACGCCTGTGTGGACCCGAGCCTACGCAACACCTCCCGCCGACGGGACCGGGACCCGGGCGTACGCAAAGGGCCCCCGCCGAGATGATCGGCGGGGGCTTCATGGTCGCGCCGCCGGTGCCGGTGGTGGCACCAGGGGCTGCCGCTTCATTGCGCGCCCGAGGCGGCGCCCGGGGTCAGCGCTTGCTCTTCGCCGCCTTGGGCGTGACGAGCCGGCTGCCGGTCCAGTCCTTGCCCGCGTTGATGCTCTTGGTCTGGGACAGGCCCGCGGTCTGGGACGCCTCGTTGATGTCGCTCGGTTCGACGTAGCCGTCACGGCCGGTCTTGGGCGTCAGCAGCCAGATCACTCCGCCGTCCTCGATCAAACCGATGGCGTCCACCAGCGCGTCCGTAAGGTCGCCGTCCTCGTCACGGAACCACAGGGCGACGGCGTCAGCCACGTCGTCGTAGTCCTCGTCGACAAGATCCTGGCCGGTGATGGCCTCGATGGACTCGCGGAGATCCTGGTCGACGTCGTCGTCGTAACCGATCTCCTGGACCACCTGTCCGGGTTCGAACCCAAGCCGTGCGGCAAGGTTGGTCCGTTCCTCCGCGTGGTCCGCGGTCGCGCTCACGGATTGCCTCCTGATCATGTTTCGATTAAACGCTTCGGGCCGCGCGCGTACGCGGGGCATTGGCCGTAGTCCACACGGGCGGGGCGGATCGCGCAAGTACCCGGCCGCCGAGACCGCCGAAACGGTGACGTTCCGGGCGCCTTCGCCGCATCTCCAGCCACTTCGACCCTGCCGTGCGTGACCTGGGCCACACGTTTCCTCCTTCTTTGCCATGTTATGCCGTTTCGGTACGCCAATCCGGCCCGAACGGCCGAACGGAACGGATGGACGGGGTGGGCGTAAGGTTGCGATTTGATCGTCGCGGGAACCGGCCCCGAGCGGTCCCGGCCCGGGGAATATCCCGGGGAATCCGGGTTACCCCTCGGTAGAGATGACGTTTCCGTCGTCGCGGTACACGATGGATGCGGCGTACGTACCCCCGCGTAACAGCAGTACTCCGACGGCGTGCACCGCATCGTTCGTGTGCGGGGCACGACACGACCCGACCAGCGAAGGACAAGCGTGGCTTCCGGATCCGATCGCAATCCGATCATCATTGGCGGCCTTCCCAGCCAGGTCCCGGACTTCGATCCCGAAGAAACCCAGGAGTGGCTCGACTCACTCGACGCCGCTGTCGACGAGCGAGGCCGTGAGCGTGCCCGGTATCTGATGCTCCGGCTGATCGAGCGGGCGCGCGAGAAGCGCGTGGCCGTTCCCGAGATGCGCAGTACGGACTACGTCAACACCATCGCCACCAAGGACGAGCCGTTCTTCCCGGGCAACGAGGAGATCGAGCGCAAGATCCTCAACGCGACGCGCTGGAACGCCGCGGTCATGGTCTCGCGCGCCCAGCGCCCCGGGATCGGGGTCGGCGGCCACATCGCCACGTTCGCCTCCTCCGCCTCCCTGTACGACGTGGGCTTCAACCACTTCTTCCGGGGCAAGGACGGCGGTGACGGCGGCGACCAGATCTTCTTCCAGGGCCACGCCTCCCCCGGCATCTACGCCCGCGCCTTCCTGCTGGACCGCCTGAGCGAGCGGCAGCTCGACGCCTTCCGCCAGGAGAAGTCGAAGGCGCCGTACGGGCTCTCCAGCTATCCGCACCCGCGGCTGATGCCGGACTTCTGGGAGTTCCCGACCGTCTCGATGGGCCTCGGCCCGCTCGGCGCGATCTACCAGGCCCGGATGAACCGCTACATGGAGGCGCGCGGTATCGCCGACACCTCCGGCTCCCATGTGTGGGCCTATCTCGGCGACGGCGAGATGGACGAGCCCGAGTCCCTGGGGCAGCTCTCCATCGCCGCCCGTGAGGGTCTGGACAATCTGACCTTCGTCGTCAACTGCAACCTCCAGCGCCTCGACGGCCCGGTCCGCGGCAACGGCAAGATCATCCAGGAGCTGGAGTCCCAGTTCCGCGGCGCCGGCTGGAACGTCATCAAGCTGGTCTGGGACCGCTCGTGGGACCCGCTGCTGGCCCAGGACCGCGACGGCGTGCTGGTCAACCGGCTGAACACGACACCGGACGGACAGTTCCAGACGTACGCTACCGAGACCGGCGCGTACATCCGCGAGCACTTCTTCGGCGACGACCAGCGGCTGCGCGCCATGGTCGAGAACATGACCGACGCCCAGATCCTGCACCTCGGGCGCGGCGGCCACGACCACCGGAAGGTCTTCGCGGCGTACGCGGCGGCCAAGGCCCACCAGGGCCAGCCCACGGTGATCCTGGCGCAGACCGTCAAGGGCTGGACGCTCGGGCCGAACTTCGAGGGCCGCAACGCGACCCACCAGATGAAGAAGCTCACCGTCGCCGACCTCAAGGGTTTCCGGGACCGGCTGCACCTGCCGATCACCGACAGCCAGTTGGAGGACGGGCTGCCGCCGTACTACCACCCGGGCAGGGACTCGGAGGAGATCCAGTACATGCACGACCAGCGCAGGTCGCTGGGCGGGTACGTACCGACCCGGGTCGTCCGGGCGAAGCCGCTGCCGCTCCCCGACGACCGGGCCTACGCGGCGGTCAGGAAGGGCTCCGGCCAGCAGTCGATCGCCACCACCATGGCGTTCGTCCGGCTGCTCAAGGACCTGATGCGGGACAAGGAGATCGGCAAGCGCTTCGTGCTGATCGCGCCCGACGAGTACCGCACCTTCGGGATGGACTCGTTCTTCCCGAGCGCCAAGATCTACAACCCGCTGGGCCAGCAGTACGAGTCCGTCGACCGTGAGCTGCTGCTCGCGTACAAGGAGTCCCCCACCGGGCAGATGCTGCACGACGGCATCTCCGAGGCGGGGTGCACGGCCTCGCTGATCGCGGCGGGCTCCGCGTACGCCACGCACGGCGAGCCGCTGATCCCGGTGTACGTCTTCTACTCGATGTTCGGTTTCCAGCGGACCGGTGACCAGTTCTGGCAGATGGCCGACCAGCTCGCGCGCGGTTTCGTCCTGGGCGCGACCGCCGGCCGGACGACGCTGACCGGCGAGGGGCTCCAGCACGCCGACGGCCACTCGCATCTGCTGGCCTCGACCAACCCGGGCTGTGTCGCCTACGACCCGGCCTTCGGCTACGAGATCGCGCACATCGTCCGGGACGGGCTGCGCAGGATGTACGGCCCGGAGAGCGAGGACGTCTTCTACTACCTCACCGTCTACAACGAGCCGATCCAGCATCCCGCCGAACCGGCCGACGCCGATGTCGAGGGCATCCTCAAGGGCATCCACCGCTACCGGAGGGCCGACCGGGGCGAGATCCCGGCGCAGATCATGGCGTCCGGTGTGGCCGTGCCGTGGGCCGTCGAGGCGCAGCGGATCCTCGCCGAGGAGTGGAACGTCCGGGCGGACGTCTGGTCGGCGACGTCCTGGAACGAGCTGCGCCGTGAGGCGGTCGAGGTGGAGCAGCACAATCTGCTGCACCCTGAGGAGGAGCAGCGCGTCCCGTACGTGACGCGGAAGCTCTCCGGCGCGCAGGGACCGTTCGTGGCGGTCTCGGACTGGATGCGTTCCGTGCCGGACCAGATCGCGCGCTGGGTGCCCGGTACGTACCAGTCGCTGGGCGCGGACGGCTTCGGCTTCGCGGACACGCGGGGCGCGGCCCGCCGCTTCTTCCACATCGACGCGCAGTCGATCGTGCTGGGGGTCCTCACCGAGCTGGCCAGGGAGGGCAGGGTCGACCGTTCCGCGCTGAAGCAGGCGGTGGACCGCTACCAGCTCCTGGACGCGTCGGCGGCGGACCCGGGCGCCGCGGGCGGCGACGCCTGACCGCGGGCACCACGTGCCGGTACGTACGGAGGGCGGCGGGACCTGGACGGTTCCGCCGCCCTCCGGCGTCCGGCGGGGCCCGGTCACCGCTCCCAGATCTTGAAGGCCCTCACCCGGTACGGGGAGCTGGGCAGCCAGGTGCCGGTGCCGGGGTACGTCTCGAACTCCCCGGTCTCCCCGCAGGTGGCCGACTGGTACGTCGTCACGGGCCGGCCGGTGCGGTTGGCGAGGGAGTGGGCGGTGGTGCCCGCCGGGAGGGGCACGCAACTGTCGATGTCGGTGCCGGAGAGTTCATGGGTCTGCCGGGCGCCCTTGAAGTCGTCCTTCGCCCACAGGCACAGCTCCCCGGCCGCGCACGCTCCGAGGCGCGGCGGGGCGGCCGGGGCGGACCGGCCCGTCGGGGCGGCCGGCGCCGCGGTGACGGTCTGCGGCAGCAGGACGGCGAGGGTGAGCGCCCCGAACCCGACCCCGACGGCGGTGACGGCCCTCGTCGTACGGCGGAGGACGGACGCGGCCGTGCGCGGCGTCATGGTCGTGCGCGGCGCCGTGGTGGTGTGCGGCGTCGTGGTGCCCGGCGTCGTGGTGGTGTGCTGCGTGGTGGTGCCCGGCGTGGTGGTGTGCTGCTGAGTCATTTCGTTCGGCCCCCGTGTGTCGTGTCCGTCGTACGTGTGTCACGCACGACGGGTCGGTGTGGTGTCCGTGACGCGTGTCGCGGTCCCGGCACCACCACTCTGACCTGCGGCTCAGGGCTCCGGAAGGGGGTGCGGCGCCCTCCACCCGGATAGGCGACAGCCCCGCCGGAACCTTCCGGCGGGGCTGTGGTGGGCGTGGAGTTGACGCCGGGTCACCCGGCGGCTGACGTCAGATGTGCACCCCGCCACCCGCGGCGTCCGCGTTGTCGCCGCGCTTCGTCAGCAGGGCGACGAGGACCGCCACGGCCGCGACCCCGGCGGCGACGAGGCTGGCCAGGCTCATGCCGGACATGAAGGTGTCGTGGGCGACGGTGGTGATCTGCTCGGCCACCGCGGGCGGCAGGCCCGGGGAGACCGGCGCCACCCCGACCTGGACGGCCTCGGTCGCGGGGCCGGACTGGGCGGCGGTGAGCGGGGGCAGCCCGGCGGCCGCCCAGTTGCCCGGCAGGTCGCTGGAGACCTTCGAGGCCATCACGGCGCCGAGGACGGCGGTACCGAGGCTGCCGCCGATCTGCATGGCGGACTGCTGGATGCCGCCGGCCACGCCGGACAGCTCCATCGGGGCGTTGCCCACGATGACCTCGGTCGCGCCGACCATCACCGGGGCGAGGCCGAAGCCGAGCATCGCGAACCAGATGGACATGGTGAGGCTGCTGGTGTCCGTTTTCAGGGTGGACATGCCGAACATGGCCACGGCCGTGAACACCATGCCGCCGGCCAGCGGGATCCGGGGGCCCACCTTGGTTATCAGGAGCCCGGCGAGCGGGGATCCCACGATCATCATGCCGGTGAGCGGCAGCAGATGGAGCCCGGCGTCGATCGGGCTCATGCCGTGCACGTTCTGGAGGTAGAAGGTGACGAAGAAGAGCCCGCCCAGGAAGGCGATGGCCATGAGGACCATCAGCACCACACCGGCGGAGAGCGGTACGGAGCGGAAGAGCGCCAGCGGGACGAGCGGTTCCCTGACCTTCGTCTCCCAGTAGGCGAACCCGCCGAAGCAGACCACGGCGGCGGCCATGAAGAGCCAGGTCGTCCCGGAGCCCCAGCCCCACTCGGGGGCCTTGATGATCGCCCACACCAGCGCGAACATCGCGACGGAGAGCAGCACGATGCCGAGGATGTCGAAGGACCTGGGCGCGTTCGCGGCCCGGTGGTCCAGCAGGATCAGCGTGCCGAGCACCAGGGCGAGCACGCCCACCGGCACGTTGATGAAGAAGACGGACTGCCAGCTCACATGCTCGACCAGCACGCCGCCGAGGATCGGTCCGCCGGCGGTCGAGGCGCCGATGACCATGCCCCAGATGCCGATGGCCATGTTGAGCTTCTCTGCCGGGAACGTGGCCCGCAGCAGACCGAGCGCGGCCGGCATCAGCAGCGCGCCGAAGAGCCCCTGGAGCACCCGGAAGGTGATCACCAGGGAGATGCTGTGGGAGAGCCCGATGGCCCCGGAGGCGGCGGCGAAGCCGGTGACACCGATGAGGAAGGTCTGCCGGTGCCCGAAGCGGTCGCCCAGCTTGCCGGCGGTGATCAGCGCCACGGCGAGCGCCAGGAAGTAGCCGTTGGTGATCCACTGGACGTCGGCGAAGGACGCACCGAGGTCGGTTTTGATGGCCGGGTTCGCGATGGCGACAATGGTGCCGTCGAGGGCCACCATCATGACGCCGATGGCCACGGAGAAGAGAGTCAGCCAAGGGTGGCCGCGCCGCCCCTTGGAGGGCGTCGGGCCCGGAGGTTGCGCGGGGTCCGGGCTCGGTGGCGCCTTGTCGACAGTGGTCTGACTAGTCATACCGCAAACGGTAGTGTCAGCCACTGACAGTTGACAAACCATTTCACAAGCCAGTAACTGTCAAGTTACGCCCCGAGCGAGAGTGAGGTCTCCGCGGTGACCGGCGGACTGCGCGCCCGCAAGAAGCAACGCACCCGGGAGTCCCTGCTCCGTGTGGCGCTCGAACTGTTCACCACGCAGGGGTACGAGCGGACCACCGTCGACGAGATCGCCGACGCCGTGGAGGTCTCCCAGCGCACGTTCTTCCGCTACTTCGCCAGCAAGGAGGAAGCGGCCTTCGCCATGGTGGATCTGATGGAGTCCCGCTTCGTCGAGGCGCTGCGCGCCCGGCCCGCCGCGGAGGGCCCGTTCGAGGCGATGCGCAACGCGGTCGCGTCCGTCTGGGGCAGCGTGGGCGACACCATCGAGTCCGTCGTGACGGTGGAGCTGTACATGGAGTCGTACCGGATGATCGAGTCGACCCCGGTCCTGCTCGCCGCCCATCTGCGCCGCTCCTCGGATCTGGAGGACGGGGTCGCCCGGCTCATCGCGGACCGGGAGAGCCTGGACGTCGACGCCGATCCGCGGCCCCGGGTGGCCGTCGCCGCGTTCACCGGCGTGATGCGGGCCACCGGGCGGCTCTGGAGCCAGGGCGAGGACTGCACCGTGGCGGGGCTGGGCTGTCTGACCGAGGCGTATCTCGACCAGCTCACGCCCCGCCTCCTCATGGACGACTGGCGCTGACCCCCGTCCGCGACGTCCCGCGTCTCACGCTGCCGCGCGATCCGCAAGGGCCGTTCGGGCGAAAATCCTGGAAGTACCGCGCCGACCGTAGTGACCGTACGGTCGCGCGCCCCCGCCGTGATCCACGCTCCGGAGTGTGCGTCCCGCCGTACGTTCGGTGAGGTTACCGGCGGTTCAATCCCGCCCCGCCGGTGATCTCTCTCACGCTCGTCGCGAGGCCCCCCGCGCGCACTCTAGGGTGAGGAGCAGTGACTTCCTTCGACTCCTCCCCCACTCTGAGCGTGTGGCGCGCCCTGCTCGCCCTCGCCGTGGTCTTCGTGATGCTGGCGACGACCGGATGGACCGCCGTGCAGCACCAGCGCGGCCCCGGCGAGCCCTTGACAGCCGCCTTCAGTGCCTGGGAGCGGGGCCGGACAGGCGCCCGTCACCTGCCCGATCCGACCGGGCCCGCCAAGACGCTGGCCGCCTTCTTCGCCTCCCTCGACAGCGGGGAGCAGTCCCGGCTCGCGGCCACGTACCCGCTCGCGGTCGGCAATCTCAACGGCGCCCCCGTCACCCTCCGCTACCGCGCCAACCGGATCGCGCTGGCCCAGGCCCGCGCGGCCGAGGAGGAACGGATGCGGGACACCAGGCTGTCGAGCGACGGCCGACATCTCGCGGGCCGCCGGATGCACCGGTACGAGTCGCTGCTCAGCGGCGACCGGCAGATCCTCGCGTTCGACCCGTCGGGCCAGGGCCGGGTGGCCGAGGTCCTGGGCAATCTCGACCGCGCCCAGCGCGTCTCCCTGGTCGTGCCCGGCGTGGACACGAACGTGCTGACCTTCGAGCGTTCCGACCGCTGGTACTCGGCGACCGCGGGCATGGCCGAATCGCTGTACTCCGCCGAGCGCAAGGCCGACCCCGGCACCCGTACCGCCGTCATCGCCTGGGCCGACTACACCTCGCCCGCCGGCCTCGGTGTGGACGCGGCCATCGGCAAGCTCGCCGAGGACGGCGCCGTACGGCTCGCCGCGCTCACCGACGCGCTGCCCGGCCACTCCCGCATCTCGCTCTTCTGCCACAGCTACGGCTCCGTGGTGTGCGGGGTCGCCGCGCGCTCCCTGCCCGCCCGGGTCACGGACGTCGCCGTCGCGGGCAGCCCCGGGATGCGGGTCGAGAACGCGGCGCAGCTCAGGACCCGCGCCCATGTCTGGGCGATGCGGGACCGGGACGACTGGATCCAGGACGTGCCGTACCTCGCCGTCGGCGGGCTCGGCCACGGCGCCGACCCGGTGACCCGCGCGTTCGGCGCCCGGGTGCTCTCGGCCGGGGACGCGACCGGGCACGCGGGTTACTTCGAGCCGGGCACCGAGAGCCTGGACAACTTCGCGGACATCGGCGTCGGTTCGTACCGCGCGGTGACGTGCGCGGACGCCGCCGGTTCCTGTCGGAGCGGCATCGTCTACGACGGCGAGACGATGGCCGGATGAGCAGGGGCCGTAGGCCACCCGCTCCTTGGGGGCGCGTCACGCCCCGGGCGGCCCCACGCGCGTAGATTCCCCCTCTTGGGCAGGCGACGCGAGCGCGCGCGCCGCCTACGATGAGGCACATGGGTGATGTGCTTGCGGGGATCCATGCCACCTGGGAGTTCGACAGCGACAGCGTGCTCATCCGCTTCGAACGCGGAATACGGACGCCGAAGCTCCTCTCGGCGCTGGGTGAACGGCGTATCCCTCACGAGGCGCTGTCGTCGGTGACGCTCACTCCGGGCAAGCGCGGCACGGTCGTGCTGCGGGCCGTGCCGAGACCCGGCGCCGACCCGCTCACGGAGGCCGCGGCCGGACAGCTCAAGGAGAGCGGCGATCCGTACCGGCTGGTGCTGCCCGCCGAGTCCGAGACCCTCGCCGAGTACTACGCCGACGAGCTGCGCGCCGCCCTCACCGCCTCCCGGCGGCGGCGCGGGGGCCTCGGCGCGTACGGCGACGCGGCGCCCGACGAGCCCGCGGAGCGCTATCTGGTCGCGGCGCCCGGGGCGCCGCTCCACTTCAAGGCGTACGACGGCAAGGCGTCCTTCGACGGCGAGACCGTCTCGTTCCGCTGGTTCTGGACGGGCGCGTCCTCCACCAAGTGGAAGGCGGGCGACCAGCGGCTGCCCGTCACGGAGTTGGAAGGGGTCGAGTGGCGCTCCCCCGAACTCTTCGACGGGTATCTGCGGCTGCTGCCGCGGGACGGACAGGGCACGGCGGGCTCCGGGGCGGGCGAGGCCGACCACGACCCGGCCTCCGTCGTCTTCGGGCTCGGCTACGGCCCGGTCCACGAGTCGCTGCCGTTCGCGGCGGCCGTTCTGGAGGCGGTCCGCGGCGCGGCGGCGAAGCGGGTGCCGGCGCCGGTCCTCGCGATGGCTCCGTCGGGCCGGCGCGATCCGGCGGACGTGGCGGACCGGATCCGGCATCTCGGCGAGCTGCACCAGGCGGGGCTGGTCACGGACGAGGAGTTCACCGCGAAGAAGACGGAGCTGCTGGCGGAGCTGTGAACGCCGGAGGTGTGAACGCCGGAGGTGGAAGCGCGTGCGGGTGCGGAAGCGGGTGCGCGCGGTACCGGGGCCGGCGGGTGTCATACCTGGGTATGAGGCCGGGACCGGCTCCCCGGTATGACGCCGTCCCCTTGACGGCTGCCTAGGCTGGCCGGGCCATGAGTACCGCTCCCCCGCCGCCACCGCCGTCGATACCGCCGCCGCCCTCCTCCCCGCCGAGGCCGGCCCCGCCGCCGTCGGACCGGCCTCCGCGCTTCGCCACCGCGCGGCGGGCCCTGTGGGGCCTCGCCAGCGCGCTGCACACCCCCTCGGAGTCCACGGAAGCGCTCCTCTCGCACGCGCCCAGGCGGTGGCAGCGGCTCTTCCCGTACGCGGTCACCCTCGGCTTCGCCGTCACGCTGCTGCCGGTCACCGCCACCGTGCTCAGCCAGGACTACCGGCTCGGCGGCGGCTGGGCGGGGGCGCTGGCCACCGCGCAGGCGGCGCCGCTGCTGCTCGCCGTGACCCGGCCGCTCCAGGCGTGGTGGATCGTCTTCACCGCCGATGTCATCGGCGGGATCCTGCTCCTGAGCGCGGACGGGCTCGACGGACGCCCCTGGCCCTGGACCCCCATGGTGATCGTGGGCTACCTGGTGCTGATGATCTGCCTGGGGCTGCGCGAACCGCGCCGTACCCTGCTCGCCGTCTGGCTGGCCACCGGCGTCGCCGGGCTCCTCTTCGAGGCGGTCTCACCGGCCACCGGCTTCGGCACCCACGTACTGCTCTTCGTCCTCAGCGGACTCCTCCTGGTCCTCAGCGCGGCCCTGCGCGAACGCGGCGACGCCCAGCGCAGACTGGTCGAGCAGGAGACGATCAGCGAGGCGGAACGGGCCCGCAGGACCCTGCTGGAGGAGCGCACCCGCATCGCCCGCGAGCTGCACGACGTGGTGGCCCACCACATGTCGGTGATCACCGTCCAGGCCGACTCGGCGCCGTACCGGATCGAGGGGCTGCCGGACGCCGCGCGCGAGGAGTTCTCCACGATCGCCGCCGGTGCCCGGGAGTCCCTGACGGAGATGCGGCGGCTGCTCTCGGTGCTCCGCAGCGACGGCGGTGAGGGCGAGCGGGCGCCGCAGCCCGGGCTCGACCGGGTCCAGCAGCTCGTGGAGGCGACCGTACGGGCGGGGGTCCCCGCCGAGCTGTCGCTGCCGGCCCGGCTCGGCCCCGTACCGCCCGCCGTGGACCTCTCCGCGTACCGCATCGTGCAGGAGGCGCTGGCCAACGTGGTGCGCCACGCGCCCGGCGCCCGGACCCAGGTGTCGGTGGTGGTCCACGCCGACCGGCTGACCGTGCTGATCGTCAACGGCCCCGGCACCGCGCGGACTTCACCGCTGGAGACCACCGGGACGGGCCACGGCCTGATCGGGATGCGCGAGCGCGTACGGTTGACCGGCGGCACCCTGGACACCGGGCCGCTGCCGGACGGCGGCTTCAGGGTCGCGGCCCGTCTCCCCCTGACCGACGGTCCGACGGGCGATCCCACCGACGCCCCGAAGGGCCCGGCCCCCGAGGACGCCCCGTGACCATCCGCGTGATCATCGTCGACGACCAGGCCATGGTGCGCGCGGGGTTCGCCGCGCTGCTGTCCGCGCAGTCCGACATCGACGTGGTGGGCGAGGCGCCCGACGGGCGCAAGGGCGTGGAGGTCAGCCGTACCGTCCACCCGGACGTGGTGCTGATGGACGTCCGGATGCCGGAGATGGACGGACTGGCCGCCGCCCGCGAGGTGTTGAACCCGCCGGCCGGGGTCGTCCACCTCCCGAAGGTGCTGATGCTGACCACCTTCGACGTGGACGACTACGTGTACGAGGCGCTGCGCGCCGGCGCGTCCGGCTTCCTCCTCAAGGACGCGCCCCCGGCCGATCTGATCGCGGCCGTACGGATCGTGGCGGCCGGGGAGGCGCTGCTCGCGCCCTCCGTGACGCGCCGGCTGATCGCCGACTTCGCCCAGCAGCGGCCCGCCCCGCGCACGGACCGCTCGCAGCGGCTGCGCGGGCTGACGCCCCGGGAGACCGAGGTGCTGGAGCTGATCGCGCGCGGGCTCTCCAACCCGGAGATCGCCGGACGGCTGGTGGTCGCCGAGCAGACCGTCAAGACCCACATAGGCCGGGTGCTCTCCAAGCTCGGGCTGCGGGACCGCGCACAGGCCGTGATCTTCGCGTACGAGTCGGGGCTGGTCACCCCGGGCGACGCCCCCGCCTGAGCCGCGCCCCGCCCTCCCTCTCCGGCTCCCTCTCCGGCCCCCTCTCCGGCCCCCTGCGGCCGACCCGTACGGGGCGCCCCCCGTACCCCCACTACCCCGGTATGACGCGGCAGTTGGCTCCCCGGTGTGACGTCCGCGCGGACACCTTCTTCCTACCTTCCCTCTCGCCACCTCGACGGGCGAGGGCGGGAAGAGGGAGACGTACATGCGCCGCTACAAGAGGACTGTGGTCGCCGTCGCGCTCGCGACGACCGTGGCCGGGGGCACGGCGGGCTGGGCCTCCGGCGGTGCGCAGCGGGCCGTGACCGGGGCGCCGCCGGGGAGCGCGGCCTGGCGGGCGGAGGGTGTGCCGGGCCGGCCGCTGCCCGATCCGGCCACGGCGGACCCGCGCGAGATCGCCGCGTTCTTCCGGACGCTGACGCCCGGCCGGCAGCGGGAGCTGGCGCACCGGCACCCCTCCGTCGTCGGCAATCTCGACGGGGCGCCGGTGGCGCTGCGCTACGAGGCCAACGCGCTCGCGATCCGGGCCGGGCACGACCCCCGGTACCTGCGTCTCGCGGCGCCCGGCCGGCAGATCCTCGCCTTCGACCCGCGCGGCCGGGGCCAGGTGGCCGAGGTGTACGGGGATCTGACGGCCGCGCCCCGTGTCTCCGTCGTCGTGCCGGGCTCGGACATCGACGCGGGGAGCTTCGACCGCGCGAAGGATCCGTACGGCACCCCCGCCGGGATGGCCGTGTCCCTGCGGACCGCGACCGGCGACCGTACCGCCGTCGTCGCGTGGACGGGCTACACCACCCCCGTGGGGATCGGCCTCGACGCGGCCACCGGGGATCTCGCGGAGGCGGGGGCGGGGCGGCTGGCGCGGTTCACCCAGGGGCTGGTGGCGGCCGGGGCCGCGGAGCCCGCGCTGTTCTGCCACAGCTACGGCTCGGTGGTCTGCGGTCTCGCCGCCTCCGAGGTGAACGCCACCGACATCGTGGTGTGCGGTTCGCCCGGGATGCGCGCCGGGCGGGTCGCCGACCTCCGTACGGACGCGCGTGTCTGGGCGGCGAAGGACCCGTCCGACTGGATCTCCAAGGTTCCGAACGTCGAGTTCGCCGGGCTCGGCCACGGCCCCGACCCGGCCGGCGCCGCGTTCGGCGCCCGCCGGGTGCCCGCCGCCACGGCCCACGGCCACACCGGCTACTTCGCCCCCGGCACGGACTCGCTCCGCGCCTTCGCCGCCATCGCGCTCGGAGAGAGCGCCGGCGCCGGTACGACGGGAGAGAGCCGATGATCGCCGGGACCGTGGCGAAGATCGAGGCGCGCACCCCCGCCTCCCGCGACCGCGCCGTCGACGGGCTCCGCGCCCTCGCGCTGCTCGCCGTGCCCACCGGGCACTGGCTGCTCGGCGGCCTCACGCTCGACTCCGGCGGCGCGCTGCACAACGCGAGCCCCCTGACCACCTTCGGCGTCCTCGCCCCGGTGAGCTGGGTGCTCCAGATGCTCGGCATCTTCTTCCTGGTCGGCGGGTACGCCTCGGTGCTCTCGTACCGCAGGAGGCCCGCCACGACGGCCGCCTGGCTGCGCGGGCGCGTGGTGCGCCTGGGCAGGCCGGTCCTCGGGGTGACGGCGGTGTGGGCGTTGCTGCTGCCGCTGCTGTACGGACTCGGGGTGCCCGCCACGACGCTGCGGACCGGGTCGACGCTGGTGGTCCAGCCGCTCTGGTTCGTGGGGATCTACGTGATCGTGACCGCGCTGACCCCGTACTGCGTCGCCGCCGCGCGCCGGCTCGGCGGCTGGGCGGCCGTCCCGCTGCTGGTCTCCGTCGCCGCCGTCGACCTGCTGCGGTACGGGCCGTACGCGCAGGACGTCCCGTCCTGGCTGAGCGTGCTGAACATCCTGCCGGGGTGGCTCTTCGCCTACCAGCTCGGTGTCTCCTGGGGCGAGGGGCGGATCGGGCGGCGCGGGGCGCGGCTCCTGCTCGTCGGCGGCGCCCTGCTCTTCGCGGCGCTGCTGGTGGTCTTCGACTACCCGGCGTCGATGGTCGGGGTCCCGGGGGAGGCCCGGACGAACTCGCATCCGCCGTCGCTGCTGGTGCTCGCCCTGGCCGCCGCGCAGAGCGGGGCGGCGATCCTGGTCAGGGACCGGCTGGGGCGGCTGCTGGCGCGGCCCGCGCTGTGGGCGCCGGTGGTGGTGGTGAACCTGTCCGCGATGACGATCCTGTGCTGGCACCAGACGGCGATGCTCGCCGTCGCCGTGCCCGGCTCCTTCGTCGGGGAGCTGTCCGGGCTGACGACCTCGCCGGACACCCTCGGCTGGATCCTGGCCCGGCTGACGTGGCTGCCGCTCTTCGCGACGCTGCTGCTGGTCATCGGCAGGTACGCGCGCGGCTTCGACGGGCCGTGGGAGAGCGGCACGCGCGCGGCGAAGGCCCGCCGCGCGGCGGCGGGGCTGCTCGCGGCGGGCTTCGCGGTGTTCGCGCTGGGGCTGGCGTGAGCCACGGCGGGGTGAGCCACGGCGGCGGGGGCGCGCCCGGAAGCGGGGGCGCCCCCGGGGCCGGGCGCAGGGCGCGTCCGGTCAGTCGGGGGCGGTCACTCCCGGGCGGTCGAGGTGGAGCTCATGTCGGCGTACCGGCCGCCCGCCACCCGACCGGCGATCGGCTCCAGCAGGCTCAGCTCGCTCTCGGTGAGGATGAGATGCGTCGCGGCGGTGTTCTCCTCGATCCTGGCGCGGCTGCGGGTGCCGGGGATCGGTACGACGGCCAGGCCGTGCAGCGGCGCCCGCTGCTGCACCCAGGCGAGGGCGACCTGGCCCAGGGTGGCGTTGCGCCCCTCGGCGATCTTGCGGACCGGCTCCAGCAGCGCGGCGTTGGCGGCGGCGTTGTCCCCGGTGAAGCGGGGCTGCTGGCGGCGGAAGTCGTCGGTGCTCAGCTCGCGGTCGGCGTGGACGAACGAGCCGGTCAGGAAGCCCCGGCCGAGCGGGGAGTACGGCACGAGCGCCACGCCCAGCTCGGCGGCGGCGGGGACGGCGGTCCGCTCGACGTCGCGGCTGAAGAGCGACCACTCGGACTGGAGCGCGGTGATCGGGTGCACGGCGTGGGCGGCGCGCAGCTCGGCGCCGGTGACCTCGCTCAGCCCGAGGTACGCGACCTTGCCCTCGTCGATCAGTTCGGCCATGGCGCCGACCGTCTCCTCGATGGGGACGTTCCGGTCGCGCCGGTGCATGTAGTAGAGGTCGATCCGCTCCACCCCGAGCCGCCGGAGGCTTGCCTCGACGCAGGCGCGCAGATAGGCGCGGTCGTTGCGGATGATCCGCTTGGTGGGGTCGTCCGGGTCGACGCCCAGCGAGAACTTGGTCGCCAGGACGATCTCGTCGCGGTGTGCCCCGACGAACGGCGCGAGGAACTTCTCGTTCTCGCCGTTCCCGTACATGTCCGCCGTGTCGTACAGGGTGACGCCCAGCTCCAGGGCGCGCTCCAGGGTGGCCCGCGCCTCCTCGGCGTCCGTGGGCCCGTACGCGAAGCTCATGCCCATGCAGCCGAGCCCCTGGGAGCCGACCTCCGGGCCGCCGGTGCCCAGGCGTACCTTCTCGATCCTGCCGTCGTTCGCGCTGTCGCTCATCGGGGTTCAGAACCTCTCCGACGCCGTGCGGGCGTCCGCGTAAAAGCTGATCTTGTGGTCGAGTACGGACACGGTGTCCTGAAGCTCCGCGATCCGGCGCAGGACATCGCGGCGTGTCCGTTCCAGCAGCTCCTGGCGCTCCTCGAACGTGTCGTCGCCTACCCGCAGAAGCTCGGCGTAACGGACCATGTCGGCGACGGGCATCCCGGTCAGCCGCAGCTTGGTGACGAACATGAGCCAGTCCAGGTCCCGGTTGCTGAAGCGGCGCTGCCCGGTGTGCGACCGGTCGACGTGCGGCATCAGACCGATCCGCTCGTACCAGCGCAGGGTGTGCGCGGTGAGCCCGGTGAAGGCGGCGACCTCACTGATCGTGTAGCGGTCCTGGCCGTTGGGGCGCGGATGCGCGGGCGGCGGGGCGGCGCAGCTCACCACGCGGGCTGTCCCTACGGGGCTGGTCTGGATCAGCGTCATACGGTCAACGCTAGATCCTTCGAGTGCACTCCAAGCAAGCCCTTGCACCCGAATGGCCAGAGCGTACGGACCTTCCGGGGGGCCTGCCCGGCGGGCCGCCGCGGGGGCCCCGGGGCGGCCCGCCGGGGTGTCGTACCCGCCCAGTAGGCTCGGGCGCATGCAGAGCCTGGCGATGATCGAGAACTGGCCCGTGCCGCACGCCGCGGCCGTCGTCGTGCGCGCCGACGGGAGCGTCGCCGGGGCGTACGGGCCCACGGCGCGGCGTTTCCCGCTCGCCTCGGTGACCAAGCCGCTCGCCGCGTACGCGGTGCTCGTGGCGTACGAGGAGGGCGCCGTCGAGCTGGACGAGCCCGCCGGGCCCGAGGGGGCCACCGTGCGCCATCTGCTCGCGCACACCGCCGGGCTGGCCTTCGACGAGCACCGTACGGCGAGCGCGCCCGGCACCCGGCGGCTGTACTCGAACGCCGGGTTCGAGGTGCTGGGCGACCATGTCGCGCGGGCCACCGAGATCCCCTTCGCCGACTATCTGCGCGAGGCCGTGCTGGAACCGCTGGGGATGGCCGACACGGCGCTGCCGCCGGGCGGTTCGCCGGCCAAGGACGCCGTGTCGACCGCCGAGGACCTGGCGCGGTTCGCCGCCGAGGTGCAGGCGCCCCGGCTGCTCGATCCGCGTACGGTGCTGGAGGCGATGAGCGTGGTCCACCCGGGGCTCTCCGGCGTACTGCCCGGGTACGGCAACCAGAAGAACAACGACTGGGGTCTCGGCTTCGAGATACGGAACGGCAAGTCCCCGCACTGGACGGGGAGTTCGTCGTCGCCGCGTACCTTCGGCCACTTCGGGCAGTCCGGTACGTTCCTGTGGGTCGACCCGGACGCGGGCGCAGCCTGCGTGGCGCTGACGGACCGGGACTTCGGGCCGTGGGCGATCGAGGCGTGGCCGCCGTTCACGGACGCGGTGCTGGCGGAGCTGGCCGGATAGCGCCCCTCCCGGCCCCCGGGAAGCTCCCGGGTCAGGCGGGCATCTCCCAGAGCAGCACCTCGGACGCGGTGTCCCCGGCCCCGGCGACCAGTTCGAGCCCCCGCGCGTCCGTGATCCGCGCCGAGTCCCCGGGGCCCAGCTCCGCGGTGCCCCCGGCGCCCTCGGTCCGGTCGGGCCCGTCGAGCCGTACCGCGCCCCGCACCACCTGCGCGTAGACCGACGGCGCGTCCGGCACGGCCGAGCGCTCGCCGGCCCGCAGCCGCCGTACGTGCAGCAGCGCGCCCGCCCGGGGCAGGGCGTACGGAGTGGCGTCGGCGATGCCCCGTACGACCTCGTAGTCGGGCTCGCCGCCCGGCTCCAGCGGGGCCAGCCACATCTGGAGGAAGACCAGCGGGGCCGTCCCCTCGTTGCGTTCCTCGTGGCGCACCCCGCCCGCGGAGCTGAGCCGCTGGAGGTCCCCGGGGCGGACGACGGTGGCGTGCCCGGCCGTGTCGCGGTGGGTCAGCTCGCCCTCGACGACCCAGGTGACGATCTCGGTGTCCCGGTGGGGGTGTTCGTCGAACCCGGCGCCGGGCGCGAGCCGTTCCTCGTTGCAGGCGAGCAGCGCGCCGAAGCGGAGATTGTCCGGATCGTAGAAGTGTCCGAAGGAGAAGGCGTGCAGCGACTCGATGCCCGCGGCGGCGTCGCCGCCCGCGTAACGCTCCCCTGCGTACCGTACGAGAATCACGTTTCCACCGTAGACCCGCCCCATGGCCCCGGCCCCACGGGCACCCGACCCGATAAGGCAGTCTTGTCCCGTGCCTGAACCCTCGAACGAACCCCATCCGCACCCCGCGACGCTGCGGCGGCTGGAGCAGTCCTCCGGACGGCTCGCCGCGAACGCCATCGCCCGCATGGACGAGACGCTGCCGTGGTACCGCGCGATGCCGCCGGAGAACCGTTCGTGGATCGGGCTGGTGGCGCAGGCGGGGATCGCCGCGTTCACCGAGTGGTTCCGGCATCCGGAGACCCCGCAGGCGATCTCCACGGATGTCTTCGGGACGGCTCCGCGCGAGCTGACCCGGGCGATCACCCTGCGCCAGACCGTCGAGATGGTGCGCACCACGATCGAGGTCATGGAGACGGCGATCGAGGAGGTCGCCGCCCCCGGCGACGAGTCCGCGCTGCGCGAGGCGCTGCTCGTCTACGCGCGGGAGATCGCCTTCGCCACCGCACAGGTGTACGCGCAGGCCGCCGAGGCGCGGGGCGCGTGGGACGCGCGGCTGGAGTCGCTGGTGGTCAACGCGGTGCTCTCCGGCGAGGCCGACGAGGGCGCGGTGTCCCGGGCGGCGGCGCTGGGCTGGAGCTCCCCCGAACATGTCTGTGTGCTGCTCGGCACGGCCCCCGACGGGGACAGCGAGCTGACCGTGGAGGCGATCCGGCGGGCCGCGCGCCACGCCAAGCTCCAGGTGCTGACCGGGGTGCTGGGCGACCGGCTCGTGGTGATCGCGGGCGGCAGCGACGACCCCCTGAAGGTCGCCAAGGCGCTGATCGGCCCGTACGCGGCCGGCGCGGTCGTCGCGGGTCCGGTGGTGCCCGATCTGCTGGCCGCCACGAAGTCCGCGCAGGCCGCCGCGGCGGGCCTCAAGGCGTGTTTCGCCTGGCAGGACGCGCCGCGCCCGGTGCTGGCGGACGATCTGCTGCCGGAGCGCGCGATCGCCTCCGATCCGGCGGCGCGCGAGCAGTTGGTGGAGGAGATCTACAGACCGCTCGAAGAGGCCGGGTCGGCGCTGCTGGAGACTCTGAGTGTCTATCTCGAACAGGCGAGCAGTCTGGAGGGCGCCGCGCGGATGCTCTTCGTCCACCCGAACACCGTGCGCTACCGGCTGCGACGTGTGACTGACGTCACCGGATGGTCACCCTCCGATGTCAGGTCCGCGTTTACGCTACGGATTGCGCTGATCCTGGGGCGCCTGGCCGACGGTGATCCCCAGTCCTAGACTTTTGTCGTACTCCAACAATTCCCCTCACGGTTCTTCGTTCCTGTCCCCACGGGCGGTGAGGACCGTACACAAGAGAGAGTGTGAGTGTGCTCGTACTCGTCGCTCCCGGCCAAGGCGCTCAGACGCCCGGCTTCCTGACCCCCTGGCTCGATCTCCCCGGTGCCGAAGACCGGCTGCGGGCCTGGTCGGCCGCCATCGACCTGGATCTGGTCCACTACGGCACGAAGGCCGACGCGGACGAGATCCGCGACACCGCCGTCGCCCAGCCGCTGCTCGTGGCGGCCTCCCTGCTCGCGGCGCGGCAGCTCTTCCCCACCACCGGTGACCTCGCGCCGCACGTCGGCGCGGTCGCCGGGCACAGCGTCGGGGAGCTGGCCGCCACGGCGCTCGCCGGGGTCTTCACGGACGACGCGGCCATGACGCTGGTACGGGCCCGCGGGCAGGCGATGGCCGAGGCCGCCGCGGTCACCGGGACGGGGATGTCCGCGCTGCTCGGCGGCGACCCGGAGACCACGCTCGCCCATCTCGACACGCTCGGTCTTACCCCGGCGAACGTGAACGGCGCCGGTCAGATCGTGGCCGCCGGCACGCTCGCGCAACTCGCCGAGCTGGCCGAGAACAAGCCCGAGGGCGTGCGGCGCGTGGTCCCGCTGAAGGTCGCCGGGGCGTTCCACACGCACCACATGGCGCCCGCGGTCGAGAAGCTGGCGGCGGCCGCCGCCTCCGTCGACACCGCCGACCCGGTCGTCCCGTACGTCTCGAACAGCGACGGCGGCGCGGTCGCCACCGGCTCCGAGGTGGTGGCGCGGCTGATCGGCCAGATCGCCAACCCGGTCCGCTGGGACCTCTGCATGGAGACGTTCCAGGAGCGGGGCGTGAGCGCCCTGGTCGAGCTGTGCCCCGGTGGCACCCTGACCGGGATCGCGAAGCGCGCCCTGCCCGGGGTGCGGACCCTGGCGCTGAAGACCCCCGACGACCTCGAAGCGGCCCGCGCGCTGATCGCCGAGCACTCCACCGCACAGTCCTTGCACGCCTCGCACGAGTCCTCGCACTCCTCCACGGCTGAATAAGGAGCCAGAGAGCATGTCGAAGATCAAGCCCAGCAAGGGCGCCCCGTACGCGCGCATCATGGGCGTGGGCGGATACCGCCCGGTCCGGGTCGTGCCGAACGAGGTGATCCTCGAAACGATCGACTCGTCCGACGAGTGGATCCGCTCCCGCTCCGGTATCGCGACCCGTCACTGGGCCTCCCCCGAGGAGACCGTCGCGGCGATGTCCGTCGAGGCGGCGGGCAAGGCCATCGCCGACGCCGGGATCACCCCCGAGCAGATCGGCGCCGTGATCGTCTCCACGGTCTCGCACTTCAAGCAGACCCCGGCCATCGCGACCGAGATCGCGGACCGGATCGGCGCGGGCCGGCCCGCCGCGTTCGACATCTCGGCGGCGTGCGCGGGCTTCGTCTACGGGCTGACCCTGGCCAAGGGCATGATCGTCGAGGGCTCCGCGGAGCACGTCCTGGTGATCGGCGTGGAGCGGCTCTCCGACCTGACCGACCTGGAGGACCGCGCGACGGCCTTCCTCTTCGGTGACGGCGCGGGCGCCGTCGTCGTCGGCCCCGCGCAGGAGCCGAGGATCGGTCCCACCGTGTGGGGCTCCGAGGGCGACAAGTCCGACACCATCAAGCAGACCGTGCCGTGGGACGATTTCCACGCCGGTTCGCAGGAGAAGTTCCCGGCCATCACGCAGGAGGGCCAGGCGGTCTTCCGCTGGGCCGTCTTCGAGATGGCGAAGGTCGCCCAGCAGGCGCTGGACGCCGCAGGCATCACCCCGCAAGAATTGGACGTCTTCATTCCGCATCAGGCCAACATGCGGATCATCGACTCGATGGTGAAGACTCTGAAGCTGCCGGACAGCGTCACGGTCGCCCGTGACGTCGAGACCACCGGCAACACCTCGGCCGCCTCGATCCCGCTCGCTATGGAGCGGATTCTGGCGACCGGGCAGGCGAAGAGCGGTGACACCGCGCTCGTCATCGGCTTCGGGGCGGGTCTCGTGTACGCGGCGACGGTCGTTACCCTCCCCTAGGCACCCGGATCCTTCCGGAACGCCTTCGTAAACCCTCTGCTCCATATCTGCTCAATATCTAAAAGGAGATCGCCCACCATGGCCTTCACCCAGGAAGAGATCGTCAAGGGTCTCGCCGAGATCGTGAACGAGATCGCCGGGATCCCGGAGGAGGACGTCCAGCTCGACAAGTCCTTCACCGACGACCTGGACGTCGACTCGCTGTCCATGGTCGAGGTCGTCGTCGCCGCCGAAGAGCGCTTCGACGTGAAGATCCCGGACGACGACGTCAAGAACCTGAAGACGGTCGGCGACGCCGCCGACTACATCGCGAAGCACCAGGCCTGACAGCTCCGAGGCACGACTCCGGCTCCGTCCGGAGAGGTCCCTCCGGGCACGTCTGACGCCTGACGTTCGACCCGTTCATCGCGGCAGACGCCACCCGGTGGTGGCGCCGTAACAAATTCAGCACCCTCTACACGTGGAGAAGAATTCCAGTGAGCCAGACCAATCGCACCGTGGTCGTCACCGGTATCGGCGCAACCACACCACTGGGTGGCGACAGCGCTTCGACCTGGGAGGGTCTGCTCGCCGGCCGCTCCGGAGTCCGGCCCCTGGAAGGCGAGCTGTTCGCCGACCTGCCGGTCCGGATCGCCGCCACCGCTGCCGTCGACCCGTACGAAGTACTGCCCCGGCCGCTCGCCCGCAAGCTCGACCGCTCGGCGCAGTTCGCGCTGATCGCGGCCAGGGAGGCGTGGGCGGACGCCGGTTACACCGCCAAGGCCGGCGACGACCCCTCGGTCGACGCCGACCGCCTCGGCACCGTGATCGCCTCCGGCATCGGCGGTGTCACGACCCTGCTCGACCAGTACGACGTGCTGAAGGAGCGCGGCGTACGCCGGGTCTCCCCGCACACCGTGCCGATGCTGATGCCCAACAGCCCCTCCGCCAACGTGAGCCTGGAAGTGGGCGCCCGCGCGGGCGTGCACACCCCGGTCTCCGCGTGCGCGTCGGGCGCCGAGGCCGTCGGCTACGCGGTCGAGATGATCCGTACGGGCCGTGCCGACGTGGTCGTCGCGGGCGGTACGGAAGCGGCCATCCACCCGCTGCCCATCGCGGCGTTCGCCAACATGATGGCGATGTCCAAGAACAACGACGAGCCCACCAGGGCCTCGCGCCCCTACGACAAGGGCCGCGACGGCTTCGTCCTCGGTGAGGGCGCCGGCGTCGTCGTCCTGGAGTCGGCCGAGCACGCCGCCCGGCGTGGCGCGCGCGTCTACTGCGAGGTGCTGGGCCAGGGCCTCTCCTCGGACGCCCACCACATCGCGCAGCCCGAGCCGACCGGCCGGGGCATCGCGAAGGCCATGCACAACCTGCTGGACTCCTCGGACCTCAAGCCGTCCGAGATCATGCACCTGAACGCGCACGCCACGTCCACGCCGCAGGGCGACATCGCCGAGGTCAAGGCGTTGCGCCAGGTCCTGGGCGACGACCTGGACCATGTCGCGATCTCCGCCACGAAGTCGATGACCGGCCATCTGCTGGGCGGCGCGGGCGGTATCGAGACGGTGGCGACGGCCCTCGCGCTGTACCACCGCACGGCCCCGCCGACGATCAACCTCGACGACCTCGACGAGGAGGTGGACGCGGACGTGGTGCGCGACGAGCCCCGCACGCTGCCGTCGGGCACGATCGCCGCGATCAACAACTCGTTCGGCTTCGGCGGCCACAACGTGGTGCTGGCGCTGCGCACGGTCTGAGACCACGCGTCCACGACCCACCGGGAGGGGGGGGGGCCCGGCCGGGGCCCCCCCCCCCCCCCGGGTCGCCGGCCCCGGGGGCCGGGGGGGGCCGCCGCGCCGCCCCCGCCCCGGCAGGAGCGCGCCGCCCCTGCGGGCGGCCCG
>NZ_JBHZDA010000019.1:0-7661 GCF_042755665.1 Streptomyces sp. NPDC059142 | reverse complement strand
CCCGGGAGCACACCCCGCCCCCCCCCCCCCCCGGGGGGGGGGGCCCCGGCCCCCCCCCCCCCCCCCCCGCGGCGTTCCCGGGCCCCTGGGCCCTGGGGCGCGCTACGCGCCGCCGAAGCTCGCGAAGTACGTCGCCGCCATGTCGTCCTCGCCGTGCCCCTGCGCCTCCGCCCGGCGGAAGCGCTCCGCGCCGGCCGCCGCGAGGTCCAGGCGTACGCCCTCCGCCGCGCCCGCGGCGACGATGAGACGGGCGTCCTTGGCCGCCGTGGTGACCGAGAAGCTCGGGGTGTAGTCGTCGTCCAGGATCGCCCGCGACTTGGCGCGGAGGTAGCCGCAGTCCAGCGAGCCGCCCGCGACGGCCTCCAGGAAGTGGTGCGGGTCCACGCCGAGCCCCTTGGCCAGGGAGAGCGCCTCGGCCGTGCCGTGGGTGAGGGCCAGGACCCAGCTGTTGCAGACGAGTTTGAGACGGGTGGCCGCGGCCGTGGTGCCGTCCTCGCCCAGCCAGACCGTACGGCTGCCCACCGCGTCCAGGACCGGGGCGAGCGGGGCCCGCGCCTCCTGCGGTCCCGCGGCCAGGATCAGCAGCTCGCCGTTCTCCGCCGGGGCCCGGGTGCCGAGGACCGGGGCGTCGACGAAGAGCAGCCCCCGCTCCGCCGCCAGTTCCGCCAGCGGGGCGACGGCCTCGACGCCCGCCGTCGTCGACTGGAGCCAGACGGCGCCGGGGCGCAGGCCCGGGGCGGCGGCCTCCATCGCCGTGAGCGCGGCCGGCCCGTCGTACAGCATGGTGAGGACGACATCCGCGTCGGCGACCGCCTCGGCGGGGGTCGCGGCGACGCGCGCGCCGTCGGCGGCGAGCGGCTCGGCCTTGGCGGGGGTGCGGTTCCAGACGCGTACGTCGAGTCCGGCGCGGCAGAGGTTACGGGCCATCGCGGCGCCCATGATTCCGGTGCCGAGGACGGCTACTGCGAGTGTGTCAGCCATACGGCCACCGTAGGCCCGGGGGCGGAGCGCCGCACGGGCCGGGCCTCCGTACGGACCCGGCCGGCTCAGACCACCTGGTGCAGCCAGCGCACCGGGGCGCCCTCGCCCGCGTACCGGAACGGCTCCAGTTCGTCGTCCCACGGCTTGCCGAGCAGCTTGGCGACCTCCGCCGCCAGGGCGGTCCCGCCCTCCTGCGCGCGGGCGAGGGCGGCCCGCAGCCGGTCCTCGGGGACCAGGATGTCGCCGTTCATACCGGTGACCGCATGGAAGATGCCCAGGTCGGGTGTGGCGCTGTAGCGCTCGCCCTCGGCCGTGGCGCAGGGTTCGGCGGTCACCTCGAAGCGGAGCATCTGCCAGCCGCGCAGCGCGGAGGCGATCTTGGACGCGGTGCCCGCCCGGCCCTTCCAGGAGACCTCGGCCCGCCAGGTGCCGGGCGAGGCCGGCTGCCTGATCCAGTCGAGCTGGACCCGCAGGCCCAGCACCCCGGCCACCGCCCATTCGACGTGGGGACACATCGCGCGCGGTGCGGAGTGAATGTACAGAACTCCACGTGTCGTCACCGGGACCTCCAGTGTGGGACGAGGTTCGCCTTTCCCAGCGGCCTCAGTAAACAGCATCGGGAGTGAAACTCCGCAAAAGGGACAGCTTGTGACGTGAGGTAATTTACCGGAGCCGAGCGATCGGGCGCCTCTGTTTCGACGTGGGAAAAGCTATCGTGCGGTGGGGCGCCCGGGGTGACGTACCGTCGGTCCCGGGCCGATTTGCGCGAAGCCTTCACTCGCCCGAACGGCCCAGGACGACCCGGCGGGCACCGGCCGCGCCGCCGATCTGGAGGCCAGATGCGTGACAGAAGCCCGCGGAGCCGGGGCGGACCCGGGCGGGTCCGGGCCGGGTTCGCCGCCGTGACCGCGGCGGTCGTCGCCGGGACCGGGGTGCTCGCCGGGTGCACGTCCTCCGGCTCCCCCTCCTCCGGCGCCTCCAGCGCGGCGGCCTCTCCCTCCCCGCGCCCCACCCCGCTGTGGGACCGCAGCCCGGCTACCGTGGCCGCCGTCGGGGACTCGATAACCCGTGGCTTCGACGCCTGCGGGGTGCTCGCCGAGTGCCCCGAGGTGTCCTGGTCGACCGGGTCGGACCGGGGCGTGCGGAGCCTCGCCTACCGGCTGCTCGGCGGGCCTTCGGAGGAGCGGCTGGCGGCGAGTACCTGGAACGTCGCCAGGACGGGCGCCCGGATGGCCGATCTGCCGGACCAGATGGCGCGGGCGGCGGCGTACGGGCCCGAGCTGGTCACGGTCCTGGTGGGCGCCAACGACGCCTGCCGGAACTCGACGGAGCGGATGACCTCCGTCGACGGCTTCAGGGCGTCCTTCGAGGCGTCGCTGCGCGAGCTGCGCGCGGGCGCGCCCAAGGCGCAGGTGTACGTGTCGAGCGTGCCGGACCTCAAGCGGCTCTGGTCGACGGGGCGCGGCAGTCCGCTGGGCCGGCAGGTGTGGAAGCTGGGCATCTGCGCGTCGATGCTGGGCGACTCCCAGGACGACGGCAGGGCGGCCCGGGAGCGGCGGGACCTGGTGTACGAGCGGGTCGTGGCGTACAACGGCGTGCTGCGGGACGTGTGCGCCAAGGACCGGCGCTGCCGGTACGACGGGGGCGCGGTCTTCGCCTTCCGGTTCAGCGGTGAGCAGCTCAGCCCCTGGGACTGGTTCCACCCGAGCAGGAACGGGCAGGGCAGGCTGGCGGAGATCGCGTACCGCAATGTCACGGCGGCCGAGCCGCCCGCGTAGGGTGCTTGATCGTGACTGTCATGAACACCGAGCGCGTCGGCGCCACGCCCGAGGGTACGAATGTCGACCGCTGGACCCTGGAGCGGGCCGGTACCCGGATACGCCTGCTGACGTACGGCGGCATCGTCCAGTCGGTGGAGGTTCCCGACCGGGACGGCACCGTCGCCGATGTCGTGCTCGGCTTCCCCGATCTCGCGGGCTATCTGGACCACCGGGGGCCGTACTACGGCGCCCTCGTCGGCCGGTACGCGAACCGGATCGCGGACTCCTCCTTCACCCTGGACGGGGTGGCGCACCGGGTCACGCCCAACGAGGGCCCGAACTGTCTGCACGGCGGGGCGTACGGCTTCGACCGGCGGGTCTGGGACGCGGAGCCGGTGGGTGGGGACGCGTACGGGGTGCGGCTGTCGCGGGTCAGCCCGGACGGCGAGGAGGGGTTCCCCGGCCGCCTCGACGTCTCGGTGTCGTACACGCTGGACGAGGACGGCGCGCTGCGCATCGCCTACCGCGCGGTGACGGACGCTCCGACGCATGTGGCGCTGACCAATCACACGTACTGGAACCTGGGCGGCGCGGGCGGCGGTCCGGCGACGGACGGGCACGAGCTGCGGATCGCGGCCGGCCGGATCACCCCGGTGGACGGCGCCCTCCTGCCGACCGGGGAGCTGGCGCCGGTGGACGGGACGCGCTTCGACTTCCGTACGCCGCGTCCGGTGGGCCCCGGGTACGACCACAACTTCGTGCTGGACGGCGAGCGGGGCGACGGCGCGGCGGCGGACGCCCTCGCCGCCGAGCTGTACGACCCGGCGTCCGGCCGGGTCCTCACGATCACCACCACCGAGCCGGGGCTCCAGCTCTACAGCGGCGACCACTTCGACGGGAAGCCGTTCGGCCCCGGCGCCGGGATCGCGCTGGAGACGCAGCACTTCCCGGACTCGCCGAACCGGCCGGCCTTCCCGAGCACGGTGCTGCGGCCCGGTGAGGTGTACGCGTCGACCACGGTCTGCCGGTTCTCCACGCGCTGACGCGCGGCGCACGGGGTTGCGGCCCCGGGGTGGTGTCAGGTCCCGCCCCGGGGCCGCAGGTCCGTCTGGCGCCCTACCGTGTCCGGTCGGCGGCCTCCACGCGGGCGGTCAGCAGGCGGTCGGTGACGGAGCGGGCCGCCTGGACCTCGTACGGGCCGGACACGTAGGACCAGGAGCCGGCCGCCTCGTCCCAGATCTCGAAGGCCCTGCGGCGCAGCGGGACCGTCACCTCGGCGCTCTCGCCGGGCGCCGCCTCGACGGAGGCGAAGCCGGCCAGCCAGCGCGCCGGGCGCTCCGCCTGCCCGGTGTCCTCGCCGGCGACCGGGGCGAGATAGATCTGTACGACCTCGCGGCCCGCGCGCGGGCCGGTGTTGCGCACCCGTACCCGGGCCTCCAGCGGGGTCGCCTCGATCGTCTCGTACTCCCAGTCGGTGTAGCCGAGACCGTGGCCGAAGGGGTACGCGGGCGTCGTGCCCGCACGCTCCCAGGCCCGGTAGCCGATGAACACGCCCTCGGTGTAGGCGAGTTCTCCGTTCTCCGGGGTGGTCCTCGAAACCGGCGCGTCCGCGAGGACGGCGGGCCAGGTGGTGGGCAGCCGGCCGCCCGGCTCGGCCGCGCCGAGCAGGACGTCGGCGAGCGCCCCGCCGCCCTCCTGGCCGGGGAACCAGGTCAGCAGCACCGCCGCAACGTCCGCGCGCCACGGCAGCTCCACCGGGGAGCCGGTGTTGACGACCACGACCGTGTTCGGGTTGACGGCGGCGACCGCGCGGACGAGGTCGTCCTGGCGGCCCGGGAGGCGCAGGTCCACGCGGTCGAAGCCCTCGGACTCGACGCTCTCCGTCGTGGCGACCACGACCACGGCGGTGGCGGCGGTACGGGCCGCCTCGACCGCCTCCGCGATCAGCTCGTCGGGGTCGTGGCGCGGGCCGAGGTGGAGCAGGGAGAGCGCGACGCCGCTGATCGGGGCGTCCGGGATCTTGAAGACGGAGTGGTGGAGCGAGATCTCGACCCGCTCCCCCTCGGTGAGGACGGTGCGGGCGCGCTCCACGGGCGCCCCGAAGAACTCCTCGAACGGGTCGGCGCCGGGGCCGGGTTCCTGGAAGCCGTCGAAGAGGACGGCGCCGCCGACGGTGAGCCGGAAGCCGCCGAGACCGCGGGTGCCGAAGGTGTGCTCGCCGCTCTCCCGGGGGGTGAAGGTGCCCGTCAGCTCGATGGAGTGGAGCCTGTCGTAGGTGACCCCGTCGGGCAGGTCGCTGCCCGTCCACTGGAGACGGCCGCCGGGGACGGAGGTGGTGCCCAGGGTGCGGCCCTCGGCGTCCCTGCACACGGCGGTCAGCTCGAACCCCTGGCCCGCGTCGGCGAGTTCGTCGCTGGGGTCGGCGCCGATCGAGTACGTCAGGGACCCCGGCGGGAGCGCGGCGGTGAGCCCGTCCAGCGGGGGGACGATGTGGTCGGGGAAGACGGTCGCCGAGCCGCCGCCGAGGACCCGGGCGTCGCGGGCGGCGGCGCCGCTGAGGGCGATCGTGCCGTGCGCGGGGTCGAGCGGCAGCGCGGGGCGGCCGTCCCGGGTCTCGTTCCGTACGAGGACGAAGGAGCGGCGGGCGATCTCGCGGGCCAGCGCCTCGCCGTCGATGGGCGCGGGCGGTTCGGCGACGGCGGCGGGCGCGCCGTCGAGGGCGCCGACCCGGGCGGCGAGCAGCAGGACCCGGCGTACCGCGTCGTCGACGGCGGACTCCGCCGCCTCCCCGGCCCGTACGGCGGCGGCCAGCGCCTCGCCGTAGACCGTGCGCGGGCCCGGCATCGCGACGTCGAGACCGCCGAGGAGGGCGGAGACGGTGGAGCGCGCGGCGAGCCAGTCGGAGACGATGTAGCCGTCGAAGCCCCACTCGCCGCGCAGCACCTCGTTCTGGAGGTAGCGGTGCTCGGTCATGGTGGAGCCGTTGACCTGGTTGTACGCGGCCATGATGCCCCAGGGGTGGGCGTTGGCCACGATCGCCTCGAAGGGCGCGAGGTAGAGCTCGCGCAGCGGGCGCGGGGCGACGAGGTTGTCGACGGTGAAGCGGTCGGTCTCGGCGTCGTTGGCGACGAAGTGCTTGACCGTCGTACCGACGCCGCCGTCCTGGACGCCGAGCACATAGCCGGTGCCGATCTCGCCGGTGAGGTACGGGTCCTCGCTGTACGCCTCGAAGTGCCGGCCGCCGAGCGGCGAGCGGTGCAGGTTGACCGTCGGCGCGAGCAGGACGTGCACCCCCTTGCGGCGGGCCTCCTGGGCGAGCAGCCGGCCCGCGCGGCGGGCCAGCTCCGGGTCCCAGGACGCGGCGAGCGCGGTCGGGGACGGCAGGGCCACGGACGGGTCGTCGGCGGTCCAGCGGATCCCGCGGACCCCGATGGGCCCGTCGGACATCACGAGCGACGCGAGCCCGATCTCGGGGAGTTCGGGCAGGGACCACATGTCCTGGCCGGCCAGCAGCCGCGCCTTGGCGTCGAGATCGAGCTTGCCGAGGGCCGCGGTGACGGCGGCTTCCCGTGCGTGCTCGGTCCGGGTGATGGATGCGTCGGCCACGGCCGTACCTCCTGGTCAGCGTTGCTCCGTACCGGCGGTCGAAGGAATGGTGACACGGCGGTGGCCAAAGATCCCCTCCGCGTGACCGATTCTCGGTCACCGGCTCGCCGTGGACCGCCTGACGGAGCCGGCCGACGGTCACGAGGCCCGCCACGGCGCGCTCGTGACCGCGAGGGCCATGGTCAACAGGGCTGTCCGGAAGCGATACTTCCGCCACCCGACGGAAGGACTCCTGTGAAACTCACGCCTCTGCGTGTACGCCCGCGCGTGCGGCCCGATCGGCTCGGGGTCGTGCTGCTCACCACCGCCGCGCTCACCCTCGCCGTACTGCCGCCGGCCGCCACCGCCGCCCCCGCACCGGCGGCGCCCGCGCCCACCGTCGAGGAGCAGCGCCTCGACCGGGCCGTGCCCCAGGAGATCCTGCGGCGCAGCGGGTTCGACCAGGTGGCGCCCGGGTTCGTACGGGCCCTGCGCGGCGCCTCGTCGTACCGGGCGGCCGAGCGGGCCGTCGAGCGGCAGGGGGCGCGGCTCTGGCAGCGGGCGGTGGACCGGGCGCAGGGGCGTGGCCCCGCGCGCGGTGACCTGAGCCGGGACGACGACCGGCCGCTGTACTGGGCGCGGCTGGCGATGAGCCGTGAACTGCGTCAGTGGCAGCCGGAGTTCGGGCTGCCGGAGGCCGCGCGCAGCCGGTTGCTGGACGCGCTGGAACGTACCTCTCGGGGGCAGGACTCCCTGTCCTTCCCCGGGAAGGACCGCAAGGGCGTCAAGCGGATCGTGGTGACGGGCTTCGACCCGTTCACCCTCGACCGTGACATCCGGATCAGCAACCCCTCGGGGGCGACCGCGCTCGCCCTGGACGGCACGGTCGTCACCACCGCCGACGGACCGGCCAGGATCGAGACCGCCGTCTTCCCCGTCCGCTGGGGGGACTTCGCCGACGGCACGGTGGAGCGGGCGCTGCGCGGGCCGCTGGCGCGCGCCGATCTCTTCGTCACGGTCAGCCAGGGCCGGGTGGGCCGGATCGACGTCGAGCGGTTCAACGGCGCCTGGCGGGGCGGGTTCGGCGACAACCAGAACGTCTCCGAGACCGGCCTCGTCCCCGTGCGCGACCCGGCGTCGCAGCCGCAGTGGACGGCGACGAGCCTGCCGTACGGTGCGATCGTGGCGGCGGAGACCGGGCGCTTCCCCGTGTACGACAACACGTCGGTGACGGAGATCCCGGCGGGGGGGCGCCCCCCCCCGGGGGCTTCGGTATCGCGGGCGACCCCTCGGTCAGCCCTTACCGGGCCCACGTTCCACGCCGCCGCCGAACTT
>NZ_JBHZDA010000018.1:86881-95554 GCF_042755665.1 Streptomyces sp. NPDC059142 | reverse complement strand
CTCAGCCGAAGGCCGCCCGCATGTACCGCAGTTACCAGTCCGAGTGATCAAGTACGACGAGCCGTTCGGACCTCGAGGTTAAAGATCAAGTTAGGTGACTTGGAAGTTCGCCATCATGGCCATGTCCTCGTGTTCCAGGTTGTGGCAGTGGAACATGTAGCGGCCCCGGTAGCCGTCGAAGCGGGCGAGTACTTCCACCGTTTCGTACGGCCTGACGTCCACGGTGTCCTTCCAGCCCCGTTCATGTGCCTCCGGCTCCCAGCCGTCCCGGGCCACCACCTGGAAATGGGCCAGGTGGAGGTGGACCGGGTGATGGAAGTCGCTGGTGAACCGCCATCGTTCGACTGTGCCGAGCTTCGGTGTCGCGAGCACGCGGTCCGGGGAGAAGGGGTATCCGTTGATTGTCCACAGCTCGGAGGAGCCGGAGCGGGTGAGGCGGAAGTCGAAGTCCCGGGTGGCCGACACCCGGGCCTGGTCGAGGCGTTCGACGTCGGCGAGCCGGGTGGGCACCGCTGAGGTGTCTCGCACCCTGCGTGCCACGCGGAACCGCATGACGTCCCGCATCCGCCCTTTGCCGAGGGTGTTGACGAGGAGCACTTCGGTGCCGGGCTTCCAGCGGGAGAAGTCGATGACGATCTCGGCGCGTTCGGCGGGTGCCAGGGTGACGGTGTCCAGTTCCACCGGACCGGCGAGCAGTCCGGTGTCGCTGCCTATCTGGGTGAGCGGGCCGCCCGGTTCCAGCTTCAGCTGATAGCGGCGGGCGTTTGAGGCGTTCAGCAGGCGGAAGCGGTACCGGGCGGCGTCGATCTCCAGCTCCGGCCAGGGGGCTCCGTTGATGAGGGTGACATCTCCCATCACCCCTTCCATGTAGGCGTTCTCGACACCGGGTTCGCCCTTCAGGGTCGGGTCGAGGGACGGGTACCAGAAGGATCCGTCCTCCTCGAAGGAGCGGTCGCAGATCATCAGGGGGATGTCCCGCTCGCCGTCAGGCAGGGGCAGTTGCTGTTCGTCGTCGTCGCGGATCAGGAAGAAGCCCGCCAGTCCGCGCCAGACCTGCGGGCCGCTGAAGTCCATCCGGTGGTCGTGGTACCAGAGCGTCGCCGCCTGCTGGTCCATGGGGTAGTCGTACTCCTTGGTGAGTTCCGAGATCTTCCAGGCGTCGGCCGGCATGTGCATCCCGCTGTGACCGGAGTGCGTCGACGGCTGCCGCCAGCCTTTCGATACGACGATGTCGGTGGGGTATCCGTCGGAGCCTGGCGGTGTGACTCCTCCGTGCAGATGCGTGGAGGTGGGTACGGGCAGTTCGTTGCGTACGGTGACCAGTGCCCGGCGTCCGGAGCGGCCGACGATCGTGGGTCCGGGGAACTGTCCGTCGTAGCCCCACACCTGGGTGCGCAGCCCGGGGAGGATCTCCAGGTCGGCCGCCCGCTGGACGATCTCGTAGCGGTCCACCCCGCCGCTGGTGTTCACCGGCCGGGCAACCCCCGGAACGGGCAGCGGCACCTGGTACGGCGCGGGGAGTTTCGCCTTGCTCACGCGCGGGCTGCCGGATTCCTCCCGCCCGGCGGACCACATGGATATGGCGCCGCCGACCGCCGCTGCGGCCGTTGTTCCGGCTGCCACGCCGAGGAATCCCCGGCGGCTCAGTGCTCGTTTCCTCATGACACGGTCTCTTTCGTCTTGGTGTTCTTACGTGTTGGTGCCGGGCCGGAGTCGGTGAGGACGACGAAGAGTACGAACATGGAAAGTGCGGCTGCGGTCACCCCGAGGAAGATGTGCGGGGCGACGACGCGGGCCATGCCGAGTCCTATCTGCGTGCTCACCAGGGCGAGGAACAGACCCGACAGCACGGTCAGCCGCCAGTGGGCGGGCTCGTCCCGCTTCTTGCGGGCCCGGCGTTCCACGAGGGCCGCGGCCAACTGGATCAGGGCGATGAGGGAGATGGTGCTGCCGACCGCGCTGTGCACGGCGAGCAGATCGACATCTCCGGTGACGAACAGGCCGGCGAGCAGCCCTTGCGCCAGCGTGGAGAGCAGACCGAGTGACGCGGTCACGCGCAGCACCCAGGTGGACCGGGGCACGCCGACGGCGGAAGTCGTCTTTGTGGACATGGATTCTTTCCTGATGTGGGAGTTCGAGGAGTGGGCCGGGGCGACTGGCAACAGCACGGCCAGACCCAGTAGCTATACCTTCTGGATGGTGAAGTAATTGAGGGAGGGTCCTGGGATGCTTGCTCCTGGTGCTGCTGGGTCAGGCGTTGAGGCCCGGAGCCGAGGTGATCAGGAGTGGGGTCAGGAGTGCGAGAGCGGCGGCGATGGTCGTCGCGGCTCGCTGAAGGGGAGTGAGCCGGGAGGGGGGTTCGAGGAGACGCAGTACGCGTGCGTGCAGCAGGCGCCGGGGGCTGTCGCAGCTGAAGACCCCGCGGTGCTGGTTGAGTTCGATGAGGGCGAGAGCGGTGGTGCGGCGGCCACAGCGCCGTGAGGCGGTGTCGTCGGCGGCGAGTTCGACCAGGCGATGTGTCTGGTCCGCGAAGTCGGTGAAGAGCGGAACGCGGGGGAAGCCCGTGGCCAGAGCTGTTGACAAGTGCAGCAGCCAGTCGTGACGGGCGTGAACATGGCCGAGTTCGTGCGCGTGGACCGCGTCGAGTTGACGGTCGGTGAGCCGGTGAAGGGCGCCGGTGGTCACGACCAGTCGCGGTGAACTGCCCGCGATCAGCCAGGCGTCGGGGTAGGAGTCCTCCAGGACCACCATCCGGTTGTCGTCCGTGACGCTTTCGCCGGGCAGGTCGGGTGCCCGCTCCCGGATGTAGGAGCGGCGCAGCCGTCGTCGGCGGCGTTCGTCGGCCAGTTGTCGTACGAGCATGGCTGCGGTCCACGCGGCTCCGCACGCCAGCAGCAGCGTGAGAATCGCTGCCCAGGCCGGCGCGGACGCCAGATCGTACGCTCCGACAACTTCCGGCGGCGCCGGCGCCAAGACGCGGACACCGACCGTGCCGAAGGCAGCCGCAGCACCGAGCACCAGAGCGCACAGGCAGCTCAGCAGGACAGCGCCGACCAGGCATTGCCACACCCACAGGGCGACTACCGGCTCCCGCTCGGGCCAGGCCGATCCGGTCAGCACGCGGGGGACGAAGACCGCCGCGGCGAAGGCGACTCCCGCGAGCAGGAGCAGGCAGAGGATCACGCCACCGGCTCCGGCTGTTCCGCGGTCGCAGGGGTACGGCCGAGAAGGCGGGCAGTTGCTGCGGCGCCGACGGCCAGAACGCCGGTGATGATGAGCAAGACGAGGGTGTAACCGTTGTCGAACGCGCCGTGAGCGGCGTTCAGCAGCATGTCCGCCCGTTCCGCGGGAAGCCGCCCCGATGCCAGCAGGGCTTGGTCGAGGCTGTCCTTCGCGGTCGTGGGAGCGTCGTCGGGAAGGTTGAGGGTGCTCGTGTAGAGAGAGGTAAGGACGCTGCCGAGAATCGCGACACCAAGGAGGCTGCCGAGTTCGTAGGAGACCTCCTCCACGGAGGCGGCCATGCCGGCGCGACGGGCGGGGGCGTTGCCCATGATCGCCGCCGAGGCGGCGGTCATCGCCAGGCCCGTGCCGGCCCCCGCGACAATCAGGCCAGGCACAATCCAGGCCGGATGGTCGGGGTAGATGCGCAGGAATGGAACCACCCCGGGGGTGAGCAGCAGGGTCAGCAGGACGCCGGCGGCCGTGGTCAGCAGTCCGCCGACAATCAGCGGGCGGGGGCCGATGCGCCAGGCCAGGCTGCCGGCGACGCCACCGGCGAACAGGGCTCCTGCGGCGAACGCCGCCACCAGGAGCCCCGCCTGCAGAGGGGAGAGCCCGACGACCAGTTGCAGCCGCTGGGCGAGTACCAGCTGGATGCCCGCGGCGGCGAACATGGCCAGCGAGGCCGCGGCGATGCCGGACACGATGTGCGGATGACGCAGCAGGGCGAAGTCGAGCAGCGGAGGGGCCTGCCGGCGCTGCCTGCGGACGAACAGCGTGAACCCGGCGGCCGACACGAACAACGCCACCGCCACATGCGACAGGTCTGAGTCGGGCTTGGCGACCTCCTTGATCGAATACACCAGACCGACCAGACCGGCCATCACCTGGAGGGAGGCGACGAGGTCCCAGGGCCTGTCCGAGCGGTGGGCGTCCGCGGGGACGAGAACGGCGCCGGCGACCAGGGCGAGCAGCACCACGGGCACGTTGATCAGGAAGACGGAGCCCCACCAGAAGTACTCCAGCAGCAGTCCGCCGACGATCGGCCCGAGCGTTATGCCGACCACGGACACCGAACCCCAGACAGCGATGGCAAGGGTGCGTTCACGCTCGTCGTCGAAGGTGATCCGGATCAGGGAAAGCGTGGCGGGCATCATCGCCGCGGCACCCACCGCGAGGAAGGCACGCGCCCCGATCAAGGCGGCCGGGCCAGGAGCGAACGCCGCCACCGTCGAAGCAACGCCGAAGAGGATGAGCCCGGCGAGAAACATCCTCTTGTGCCCGACACGATCGCCCAGGGTGCCCGCCCCGAGGAGCAGGCCTGTCATGACCAGCGGATACGCGTTGATGATCCACAGCTTCTGAGAGGCGTTCGCCCCGAGGTCCTCCGTCAGCGTCGGCAGCGCGGTATACAGCACCGACCCGTCCACAGTGATCAGAAACAGCCCCACCGACACGGTCACCAGCACCCACCAGCGCCTCACGCCGCCGTGCGGGGAGGGGCTGCCCTTGTTCTTCCTCATCACTCCGCCTTCTCTTCCGTGCTCTGGCCCTGCCGCCCGAAAGCACGACGTCGCCGTACTCGTTCAGCCTGGATGTGAAGCGCTTCCCGTCCGGGGCGGGGCATCCTCAACGCACTCCTGAGTGCGCCGTCGCCGCCTCGCGTCGCCTCGGCCGCTGCGGGAGAGGCCCCGGATCCGCGACCTCGGGGGCCGGCCGTCGTGCCGACCGGCCCCTCGACCGCTATCGAGAAACTACACCATCCAGATGGTGTAGTTTCATGGATGGGCCCCGACCCGGGGCAACACGTGAGCGCGATACACCCAGCCTCTGGAACTTCACCTTCTGGAAGGTAACCTTAGGTATGCGGCCAAGTCAGAAACACGTAATCATCGACGCCGCCATCCGGGTGACGGAGCGAGACGGCATCACCGGCCTCACCCTGGAGTCGGCGGCCGAAGAGGCAGGCGTCACCAAGGGCGGACTGATGTACCACTTCCGCACACGGAACGCCCTGCTGATGGCCATCCAGCAGCACCTCACCCGCCAGTGGGAGGACTACCTCGAAGCGGAACTGGGCAAGCCCGCGGCGGAAGCGACAACGCGGGAAACCATGGCAGCCTATGTCCGCGCAGGAGCCTGGGGCTCGGGAGGCAAAGCCGACCTCGCGTTCATGCTGGAAGCCGAGGCCAGCCCAGAGCTGGCCACCGTATGGAACGACCTCATCGCCCGCTGGGCCCCGCCCCCCACATCCACCGACCCACACGACATCGACCTGCTGCTCGCACGACTGGCCGTCGACGGCCTATGGATCATGGGAGCCACCGGCGGCGCCCCTCTCACCAAACCCGTCCAAGCAGCCCTGCGCGACCGGCTGAACGCGCTGCTCGACAACACGGACACCAAGACCGACTGACAGGCACCCCGCCTCAAGCGCGGCGTCCGTGATGGGTCTTCAGCTGTCCGAATCCCATGGTCCCGAGAGATCCAGATCTTCGGGGCCTGCGGCCGTCTCGGACGGCGCTCCAGTACAACCATGCCTATGTGCTGGGCCAGCGAGCACGCGGAGGCGGCTTGGCCTCTCCGGACCTGGGAAGCGGGCGGGACAGGCAGACGCGATCAGGCGGCGCGGCCGAACAGGTCCGCGAGCAGTTCCGCACCGTCAGCCGGTGCACGGACCTCCAGGTCCAGGTGCGGGCCGTCAAGGTGGAGCCGGAAGGCGAAGAACGGACAGCACTGCTGCTCAGCTGCTGCCAGCTCCGCCACCCGCACCGTCCGCCCGACCGGCAGCGTCAGCCGCAGCCCGTTGGACATCCCAGTCCGCGCGGTATCGCTTGTCCTGTCTCACCGAACCTTGAGTGGTTCTCGCCGAACCTTGACGGATCGCAGTTCGTCTCAGCGTAGGTTAAGCGCGCAGGTCAGGGCGTTGCCGCAGCGCGCCGAGGCCCGGCTCGTCCATCGCGGACGCGATCGTTTTGGGCCGAGACACGCACCGACAACGCCTCGTCCGACCCTCTGACCTGGGGCGCAGCCGAGGTTCAACTTCGCTGAGAATCGCTCAAGGTTCGCTGAGACAGGTCAGTGAGCTTCTTCAGCGTTGCCGCTTCAGGGTGAGGGCCGCTTTGACAATTGACGTCATGCGGTTCGGACTGCACCGGGTTACGCAGAAGATGCGCCAGGACTTCAGGCGGGCGACGCCGCGTTCGACTGGTGTCCGTACCGAGGCCAGTGCCCTGTTGACGGTCTTCTCGGTGACGGTGAGTTTCTGCAGAGGCCGACGTTTGATGCCCGTGGTCAGCCAGGGGCCGCCGCCCTGGTAGGCGAGATCGTCCGGGATGGGGACGCCCTGGCGCTCGCAGATGCGGACGATCCGGTGAGTGCGGGCGGCGGTCAGGTCGTGCGCCCGGCCCGGCAGCGCGGGCGAGAGCCGAAGCAGTCGGTCGTCCGGATCGGTGACCACCTGCACGTTCACACCGTCCCGGCGGTGCTTGTGGGAGTAGTCCCCGCGTGAGTCGCCGACGCGGTCGCACTCGGCGAGGGTGCCGTCCAGCATGACGAAGTCGGGGTCGGCCTCGCGCAGGACCTTCAGCACACCCGGTGCTCGTTCGGCGAGCAGGTGGATGATCGCGCTGGTGTAGGCATGGGCGGTGGACTCGCTGATCCCGAACCCGGCAGCGATCTTCGCCAGGGTGACGTGCTCGCGCAGGTATACCAGTGTCACCATCGCGCGCTGAGACGGGGCGGAGCTTGCAGCAACGGTCCCCCTCACGGGTGACGATGAGCATCGTGACCCACTCCACGAGTCCACGGGGCAGGTAGAGTGCGGCAGGATAGTTGACCAACGAGGCCCCCGAGCAGCGTGATTGATACGTCAGACATCTCGATCAACAGCCCGGGAGCCTCGCTCGTTGCGGCTCGCGGACCGTCACCTGATCGGTGGCCGCCTCGAAGAAGCTCCGTCAAAGAGTCTCACAGACGCAGGTGTTGCACAGGGGCTTTCTGGTTACGCTGGCCGTTCGGCTAGTACGCGGGGGCATTGTGAGGGTTTCGACGAGTCAGATCAGTGTGGTGCTCAAGGGCAGCACGGACAGCGATCCAGCGGAACTGGAGTCGTGCGCACTCGCGTTGCGTGAGCGCTTGCTGGAGCTCGACGTCGAAGATGTCGTGTTGGGGCGGGCAGGAGAAAGCGTGCCGGAGGGCGCAAAGCCGGGCGAGGTGATCGCTTTGGGCGCTCTGGCGGTGACAGCGGCGCCGTTTGCGGTGCGCAGTGTGGTGCAACTGCTGCAGACGTGGATCGAGAACCGGCCGGTTCGCACGGTCAGTATCGCTCTTGGTGAGGACAGCCTGGAGGTGGAGGCCATCTCATCGGCTGACCAGCAACGTTTGATCGAAGAATTCATTGCCCGGCATACATCGTCGCAAATCGCGGTGGAACCTGCACCACGTACCGGCCCGGCCGGGCCGGTACCGGATTCCGGAATAGCCGGGCAGGATTAAAGGGGGACATTGGCGTGTCCGGGGGCCGGTTTGCTCTGCTCATCGCGACGGGTCATTACGACCTTCCCGGTTTGAGGAGGCTGCGTTCGCCGGCGCCTGACGCCGAGGGGCTGGCCGAGGTCCTCCGCCATCCTCAGGTGGGTGACTTCGTGGTGCAGACGGTGGTCGACGGCAGCGTCAACGAGGTGAACCGGGCGGTGGAGCAGTTCTTCCTCGGCCGCAGCCGGAACGACCTGTTGATGCTCCACCTCTCATGCCATGGGATCAAGAACGACAACGGAGAGCTGTACTTCGCGGCCCGGGACACCGATCCGAAACTCCTCGCCTCTACGGCTGTCTCCAGTGCGTTTCTGCACACCCAGATGCACCGTTGCCGGGCCCGGTCCATCATTTTGCTGCTGGACTGCTGCTACAGCGGCGCCTTCCTGCGCGGCGCCAAGGGTGACACCACAGTGCACGTTCGTGATGAATTAGCCGGGCATGGCCGGGCGGTTATCACGGCCACCAACCGCACCGAATACGCCTGGGAAGGGGATCAGATCAGCGAGCTGGAGCCGGGCCGGTCCAGGTTCACTGAAGCAGTGATCGACGGTCTCCGCACCGGGGAAGCCGATCTCGACAGGGACGGATTGATCAGTGTTCACGAGCTGTACGACTACGTTTACGAACGGATCCTCACAGCCGGGGTGATGCAGCGGCCACAGATGTGGGCCGAACTCGAGTACAAAGTAACCATCGCCAGAACAGCGAAGAAGAACGAGGGACCTGCGGTTGCAGCCCTGCTCTATCCGCCTGCGGCGCTGTCCGCCTCGATGCCCGACGTCGTAACCGAACCAGCCGCCAAACGGACCACCCCGCTACAAAAAGACCACGCCCAGCACACACCGCGCAGTGGTCTCGGGGTGGACGTGGCACCACGGGATGCATCCGGGGTGGCTGAAAGGATCAGTAGTCCCG